>DDYQ01000005.1:6271-30550 GCA_002348005.1 Desulfobacteraceae bacterium UBA2230
GGATCGACTTGGCCACCAGCTCCTTTCCCGTGCCGCTGGCGCCTTCAATCAGGACCGTTGCCGTGGCTGGCGCCACCTTGCGGATGGTGTCGAAGATGGCCTGCATGGGCTTGCTTTTACCGATCAAGTTACCGAAGTGGTAGCGCGACTCGACGGCACTGCGCAGTTCACGGTTCTCTTTGACCACCCGGTACATGGCCATGGCTTTGTTGACATATAAGATCAGCT
The DNA here is from genome assembly GCA_002348005.1 of Desulfobacteraceae bacterium UBA2230. The sequence goes on from DDYQ01000005.1 coordinate 6,500, forward strand.
GCTCGTTGTCGAAAGGCTTCAATATGTAGCTGTAGGCCCCCTTCTGCATGGCCTCGACGGCCTTTTCGACGGTGCCGTAAGCCGTCATCATCATCACGGGAAGCTCGGCGTCTTTGGCCTTGATCCGTTCCAGCAATTCAATGCCGTCCATCTGCGGCATCTTCATGTCGGTGAGGACCAGGTCCACATCCGAATTTTCGAGAATTTCGAGGGCCTCGACGCCGCTGTTGGCCGTCAACGTTTCAAAGCCCTCTTCCTGCAAAACCGCGCTCAGCACCAGCGGGTAGTTTTTTTCGTCGTCCACGATCAGAATCGTATCCATTAAGAACCAACCTCTTGTACCGGCAGGCGGATGGAAACCCGTGCACCGCCTTCCGGTCGATTATCGATGCGTATTTGCCCGTCATGGGCCTCGATGATTTTACGGACGATGCCCAGGCCCAAACCAGTGCCCTTGTCCTTGGTCGTGAAAAAGGGATCCCAGATCTTCTCCGTGAATTCCGGCGGAATGCCCGTACCCTGGTCTTCGATGGCGACCCATAAACCATTGCTGAGTTTGGCCCGGATTATAATCTTGCCGCCCTGGGGCATGGCCTGCATGGCATTGATCAGGATGTTCAGAAAGGCCTGGTAAAGCATGTCCGCATCGACATCGATTTCGGGCAGGTCACCTTCATAATGGGTCTCGATATGGTAGCCGTTCTGCCCCATCTGTGTGGATAAGAAAGCGATGTTCTTGGCCAGAACGTCCTGTAGCCGGCACTTGTAGCGATTGGGCGCTTTGGGGCGTGCATAGCTGAGAAAATCGGTAATGATGTTATTCAAACGGTTCGATTCCTCGATGATGATATCGGGAATACGTGTCATGGAATCACCGCAAGGCATTTTCTTCTTGAGCAACTCGGCCGAACTGCTGATGATGCCCAGGGGATTGCGAATCTCGTGCGACACGCCGGCCACCATCTCGCCGATCGAAGAAAGATGCTTGGTCCGGCTGAGCTGCTCCTCGAGCTTCAACCGCTCCAGCGCACGTTTCTGGATAATGCCTTCTCCACGTTTAACGACGAAGGTCATGATCAGGAACAGCACCGACATCACACCGCTGATGGTCACCAGGGTCAGAATCTGGTACCGAAATATTCTCCGGTAATCGTTGGTCAGATCCTGGACGATTTCAACCACCCCCAAAACCGGGCCCACGACAGGAGAGAGCGGTTTTTCGGCCCGCAAAGGTGCGAAGGTGACGATCTGGACTTCATCAGGAATGCCCAGAAAGAGCTCCCACAGGCTGCCCTGCTGGATCAGTTTTGAGGAGGCGTTGCCCTCTATTGCCTTCTTATAGCTCGTCCCGCCCAGATCTTCCATTCCGACCAATTCTTTTGAAAAACTGTAGGCGATGATGTCCTTGACACCATAGATATTGACCATGTGCACATTGAAACTGTGCAGCGTGCTGCGCACAACGCTGTCCATGCGATCGAACTGCTCCGGATTGCGAAGCTCGATTTTACCAAATTTGAGAACGACCGGCAGAACGAACTGGGTGAAAACCTGATGGTTGAGGTTTTCGATCAGCAGCAGGGCGTAATCCTCACTTTTGGCGTACTGCAGCGAACGTATCCAGTGCGTATTCAGAACCGCAAGCACGATTGTACCGGCAAATATCAGGATCAGGCTGGAAAAAGAAAAATATTTAACCAACCGGAATGGTTTGCGTTCCGGAACTGCTTGTGAATTCATACCGATAACATGCCTCAGAGAATCCATTATGCCAACTTCCAATCAGGATCTGCGCGCGTGTCTATCATATAAATTGCATGCAGACGATTCAAGATGCTTGACGCGCCACCCCTTTCCCAAACTGCAGTGCCTGTTCCCCCGAGCCGGCACATCGCCCTAAAGTTTCGCCGGTCGGTGCCGATGAACCATAACAACTCGGCTGCGAGACCGGCAAGGCTGCTTTATAACACGTCAGACTCCTGAAAGACATTGCGGCGCTTACGAAAAAACGCACGGTGTTTCCAGCTGGGACCGGATCACCCACAAGATGTGGACGAGATCGTTAATATACCACAATAGATATTAAAGTTATCAAATTATATTATATTATGTATAATTTAACTTGACAGACATTTGCTTTTGAACGAGGATCGAAACCACACGGAGAAAGCCGTGAAACACCAACGGCCTTGATGAAAATAAAAATGATGGGCGAAGAATTCAGCATGGCGAAAAACAGCTTAAAAAAAATTCGCGAATCCCTTTTGATGAGCAAGTCCGAGCTCGCCCGAGAGGCAAACGTATCACCAATTACGATTACACGGATCGAGGAAGGTATGCCGTGCCGCATGGAGACCAAGCGCAAAATCCTGCTGGCATTGGGATACAGCTTGTCGGATGCAAAAAAAATCTTCAGCGAATGAGAGTTGAACTATGTTTGTTAACAAGCGGAACCGGCTCGTGGGACTCGATATCGGCTCAAGATCAATCAAGGCGGCGGAGATCACCGAAAACAAAAAGGGCTATTCGCTCTCCAAATTCGGCATGACCGATATTCCGCCCGGATTGATCGAGGACCGCGCCATCAAGGATCCGGAGAAAGTCGCCGAAACGATCCGCCACCTGTTCAAATCCTACGGCATCAAAAATCACAGTGTGGCCATGTCGATCGGCGGCTATTCGGTTATTGTGAAGAAGATCAGTGTCCAAAACACTTCCGAAGAACAACTTCAGGAGACGATCCATTTCGAGGCCGAGCAGTATATTCCGTTCGACATCAACGATGTGAATCTCGATTTTCAGATCCTGGGCGAAAATGAAAACAATCCCAATCAAATGAACGTGTTGCTTGTGGCCGCCAAAAAAGAGATGGTGAATGATTATATCAGCCTCGCGGAAATGGCCGGCCTGGACCCGCGCATTATCGATGTGGATGCCTTTGCGCTTCAAAACGCCTTCGAAACCAACTATGAAACCGAACCATCGGAAAACATCGCCCTCATCGACATCGGGGCGAGCAAAACTTCTTTGAATATCCTTAAAGGCGGCACATCGGTTTTTATGCGCGATGTCTCGCTGGGCTGCAGCCAGATCAATCAGAAAATCATGGCTTCGATCGATTGTTCCGGAGATGAAGCCGAAGCGATCAAGTTCGGGGAAATCAACGATAAGATGCCTCCCGAAGATCTTTCGGATATCATTTCCACAGTGGTGGCCGACTGGTGTACCGAGATCCGGCGTGCGCTCGACTTCTTCTATTCGACCTATCCGGACGACCAGGTCAGAAAAATCGTGTTGAGCGGCGGCGGCGGCAATATCCAGGAATTCCGCCAGCTGCTGGCGGTCGAAACTTCGGCCGAGGTCACAACTATCAATCCTTTCCAGCATTTCTTCGTCGACAGTGGCAAATTCGATACCGAGTATCTGGAGAAAATCGCACCCCAGGCCTCCATTTGCATGGGGCTGGCAACCCGCAAAGTGGATGACAAATGATACGCATCAATTTACTTCCCTATCGTGCGGCACGCAAAAAGGAGAACATCCGATTCCAGGTGAATGTTTTCCTGGGCTCCCTGGTGATTCTGTGCGGTCTGATCTTCCTGAGCAATTCGTATCTGAAGGGACGCGTAAGCGGCCTCAAAAGCGAAATCGCCAGCACCCGCGAGCAGGTGACCAAGTATCAGCAGATCAATCAGGAGATCGCCGAGATCAAGAAAAAACTCGACCTGCTTAACCGCAAAATCGAAGTAATCAACAACCTTGAACGCGACCGCAAGGCGCCGGTGCGCAATCTGGACGAAATCTACCGGCTGGTTGTGGAAAAACGGATGTGGTACACCCACATTGAAGAAAAAGGTCAAGCGCTTAAGGTCAGCGGCATTGCAATCGACAACCAGACCGTGGCCGACTATATGACGCGCGTGGAAAAATCCGAAAATTTCACCAATGTCCGTCTGGCCACCATCAAACAGCACAAGATGCAGGCCAACAACCTGAGCCTGAAGCAGTTCGATATCAATTTCGAAAAGAAAACAGCCCCCAAAGATACCGCGAAGGTTGCAAAGCCATGAAAAAGGAAAAGAACGCCGCAGGCGCTTTGGCGCCGTTGTTCGAGAAGATGGAGAAGCTGACCCGGCCGCAACGTATTACTGCCTACTCGGTGGCCATGCTGATCATCATCGGGGTATCGGTATATTTCTTGCTGTGGCCGAAGTACCAGGATATAGAGCGCTATCAGAAAGAGCTCGCCAGTGTGCAGGCGGAGCTCGACAAGGCCAAGAAAAATGCGCGCGAGCTGAATGACTGGCGTAGCCAAATGTTAGAAAAGGAGGCTGAATACAAGACGGTCACGCGCGCCTTACCGGAGAAGGAAGAAATTCCTTCACTGCTGGCCGGTGTTTCCCAGGCCGGCAAGGATGCGGGCCTGGAGTTCCTGCTCTTCCAGCCCAAGCCCGAAATCCCCAAAGAATTTTACGCCGAGATCCCGGTGGATATCAATATCAGCGGCACCTACCATCAGGTGGCGGCGTTCTTCGACAAGGTGGCCAACCTGCCGCGCATCGTTAATGTCCGGGACATCAAAATGACGCCCCAAACCAAAGAGGGCGGCAATGTTCTGACCACCGCCTGCCAGGCCGTGACGTACAAATTCATCGAAAGCTCGGGGGCGCAGAAGCCCGGGAAAAAGACCGGCAAACCGGCAAAAACCAAGAAATCGTAACACGAGGTCAGGTGACGGGAACATGGACAGACACAGCAAACACACACTATGGTTTTCTCTAGTGGTTGTCTTATTGATTGCGGCCTGCGGTCAGGATCCGGCCCCCGCCTCCCTGCCGAAGGTGCAGACCAAGAAAATTTCCAGCGTCGCGGCGGCCGCGCCCCCCACCAGCGCCGGTGTTGTGATCACCTCCGCCGCACCTCAAGCCGCGCCCGCGCCTGCAGAAGAAGCCGGTCTCGCACCGAGCCGATCTGCGGGCGAGACCGAACCGGCCGCCGATCCCGGGTCAGTCGCCCCACCATTGCCGCAAGCGCCCGCTGAAACAGCGCTGGCGAATGCCGCTGCCCCGCCCCCCGACACCTTGACCGCGAGCGCCGCGGAGGTGCTCCCCGATACGGCGCAAAACCCATCGAATCTGGTGGCGGCTTCACTGCAGATGGCCGGCACTTACGATTCGACCGGACGATTCGACCCCTTCGAACCGCTGTTTAAGGAGTCTCCCCAGGCCGCCGTTTCGACGGCCAAAGACCTACGGAAAAAGCGTACGCCCCAAACGCCACTCGAACAGGTGGCCCTGGCACAGCTCAAGCTGTCGGCCGTCATCCGCGCGCCCAGCGGAAACCGCGCCCTGGTGGAGGATGCCACCGGAAAAGGATTTGTGGTCGAAAAAGGCACGTTCATGGGCCTGAATTCAGGCCAGGTGGTGCGGATCGAAAAAGATCGGCTGATCGTCGAGGAAGAAATTGAAAACGTGATGGGCGAGTTGACTGTTCAAGCAACCGAGTTGAAACTTCAGAAACCTGCTGGAGAGCTGTAACATGCGAACCTTCCAAGCGAAAAACACGGCCCTGATTTTTGGTGTGATCGGATTGATATTCGTGCTATCCGGCTGTGCGACCCAACCCAGCCCCCAACCGTCCGCAGGCCAGCATCCGCCCGTGGCGATTACGGCCGTCGATGCGGCGCAGACCGAGGATGGCGTGGAGGTTGTTGTCACGGCCGATCAGCCGCTGACTTTCTCCTCACTAAAACAGCCCGATCCACCGGCCGTTGTGCTCTACTTTCCCAATGCCACGGTCGGCCAGGTACCGGCTGAACAGGCCACCGCTCAGGAATTGATCCCGCGCATTCTGGCCCAGGATGGCAACGGCGGCAAGACCGCACGCGTCGAAGTACAGCTCGCTTCGGATGCCGCCTACGTGGCGCGGCAGGAAGGCCACACGGTGCGGTTGACCTTCACCCGGTCAGCGCCCGCCGTCAGCGAACCCGATACGACCGTTAACCCCGTGATCCAGCCCGTCGCGGCCCTCTCCCCGACCGTGCCTGTTCGCACGGCGGCGGTATCCGGGGCCCAAGGAGCGGCGGCCTGGGTCAATAAAATCGATTTTCTGAGCGAAGCCGAAGGCCGATCGACCCTTTCCATCGGCACCACCCAGACGGTTGAATACCGCGTCACGAAAAAAGAGCCTAAAAAGTTGGAAATACGCCTGCTCAACACGCGTATTCCCGAATATCGTCAACGTCCCCTGATCACCACGCGCTTCACCAGCGCCGTGGACCGTGTGGTACCCTATCAGGCGGGCAAACAAAGCAGTGAAACGATCATCGCGGTGGAACTGCGTGAAGCGGTGCCCTATGTCACCGAACAGACCGGCAATCTGCTGCTGGTCCATTTCGAAGCTTCCGGCATTCCGCCCAAGCCCATGGAGCAGGCCCAACTGCCGGCCTGGAAACAGGCCCTGAACAGCAATCAACTGGAAGCCGCCGCCTCGACTTCGCCGGCAACCATCCCGGTGGCCCTTGGGGCACCCGACAGCACGCCCGCTCCGCCCCCGCCACCGCCATCCCGGCCCGAAACAGCCGGGGAAGAGGATCTGATTCGTGAGGACATTGAAATCCGCAGCCTTCTAGCACCGCGCCAAACCCGGTACACCGGTGAAAAAATCGCCCTGGACTTCTACGAAACCGATATCAAAAACGTCTTCCGCATCCTGCGTGAAGTAAGCGGCAAAAACTTCGCCATCGACAAGGATGTCACCGGCAAGGTGACCATGACCCTCGACAAGCCGGTGCCCTGGGACCAGGTGCTCGATCTGGTATTGCGCATGAACCAACTGGGCCTGGCCCGCGAGGGCGATATCATGCGCATCGCCACTCTGGAGACATTGAAGAAAGAAGACGATCTGCGCACGGCCAAGCTCGAGGCGCTCAAAAAAGCCCGCGAAGACGCCAAGGCTCTGGAACCGCTGGTCACGCGCTACTTCCCGGTAAGTTATGCCAATGCCAAAAGCGACGTGCAGCCGCACATCGAAAAAATTCTCTCCAGCGGACGCGGCAGCGTCACGGTGGACGACAAGAACAACCAGGTGATCGTTACCGATACCGTCGCCATCGTACGGCAGGCCGAACAGATCATCGCCCGCATCGACAAGGTCACGTCACAGGTGGTGATCGAGGCGCGGGTGGTCGAGGTTATCGACAATTTCTCCAAAGAACTGGGAATTACCTGGAACATGTCCTACGGACCGGGTATCATTCCTGGGTTGAACTGGAACGCCACGACCGACGCCGCCATGAATTTTCCCTCGCAGTCCGATTCCAATATCGGCATCAGCTTCTCACGGCTTTCAGGCGTACCCTTCGTGCTCAATGCCCGCTTGAACGCCTTGGAGACCACCGGTCAGGGCCGCATTCTATCGTCCCCCAAAATTCTGACCCTGGACAACAAAAAGGCCAAGATCAAGCAGGGCGTGGAGGTGGGATACCTGGAGCGTGACTCGGCGGGCGGTTCCTCGGTTAAGTTCAAAAATGTCGATTTGCTGCTGGAAGTCACCCCTCATGTCACGCCCGACAACCGCGTTTCGCTGGTTATTTTTATCACCAAAAACGATATCTCCGGCATCCTTAATGGAGTGCCTTCGGTGGCCTCCAACGAAGCCCAGACCGAGTTGCTGGTCAATGACGGCGATACGGTGGTGATCGGCGGCATTATCAAAAAATCGGAAAATATGGGCGAAGAAGCCTTTCCCGGCCTTTCCAAGATTCCTTTACTCGGCTGGGCGTTTAAAAACAGGACCGACAAGACGCAGAGCAATGAACTGCTGATTTTCATCACGCCCCGCATCGTGCAACTGGAACAGGCGGCGACGCAGTCGAATTTATAATTCAACGGGTTTAGAAAGGATGGCGTGCTCCATGCAACGAACGGCGATTTCGATCACGATGATCCTGGCTTTGCTTTCAGGTTCGGGTCTTTTCGGCTGCTCTGGCAGTGATGTGCTGGATGAAAGATCGGATACATGGGTGCTGACTGAATATACGATTGAAGATTGCACTGGGGAAGGAAACGATATCGATGTCTTCTCCTGGCCTGATTGCGACGGCGATCCAGCCACTGAAGACCCTGAAGATAGTCTTTGCGGTGTCACCGGAGCAATAACCATAAAGAGTGCTTCAACGGCGCCTTTTATTCGGCTGGAAAGCTATAGGGTCGACTATATTCCCAAGAGCAGCCCACTGTGGTCCGGGGGTACCGCGCTGCCACCTGCACTTGATGCCCCGGAGCGGGTTGAACAGACCGTCGATATACCGACCAACAGCACGGTCACCATACCGATACCCAACATCATGACCATCGATACGAAGCTAAATTATTGGTTCCAGGATGGCGGCGACACCTTCGCGCACGGGCTCTATGTGATCAGAATCACTTTTTACGGTATCGATGAAAACGATCAGGATGTGAAATTACAATACGATACAGTTGTTCGCTTGATGGATGTGGATACCTGCCCATGATCCTGATCTCTCAAAAAAACCTTCTGGATGGAGTCCAGGGGCTTTCTTTACAAAAGGGGAGCTCATCTTATCGAAGATAATCGCTGTTTAGCCTTGGCGGCCAGAGAACTTTCGGACGGCGCCAGGTCGATGACCGACTCATACGTGTAGCGGGCCTGGTCGAAGCGTCCCACCAGAAGATACGCTTCGGCCAGGTCGAAATGGATTTCGGGCACCTTGGGAGCCTGCTGGACGGCCCGCTCCAGGTAGCGTAAAGCCAGGCTGCCCTGGTTCATGGCCAGGTAGGTACGGCCGATGCCGTACAGCGCATTGACGAAATCGGGTTGGATCTTGAGGGCTTCCTTGTAATAATCGAGAGACTTGGCGTAGTCTCCTTTGCGGTAGTACGCGATGCCCAGGTTGGACAACGGATAGTGGGGCGTCGCGTAGAGCACGTCCCGGGTGATTTCTTTGAAGACGGCGATGGCGGCGTCCCACTGCTCCAGGGACAGATAGGCGCTGCCCAGATTGTTTCGCGCGGGCGCATACTCGGGCTTCAGGGCGATCGCCCGTTTGAAGTGCGCCACGGCGTCGGTCATGCGCTCTTTTGCCATGTAGCAGATCCCCAGGTCATTGTGCACGTAGGGATCATCCGGATCAATCTTTTCGGCCTTGAGCAGTTCCCGCAGAGCGGCGGTATAATCGCCCTGACGCATGTAGGCTTCGCCGATTTCACGCGTCGCCTCGGCCATCTGAATGTTCTTCTGCGCAGTTTGCTGAGCAGCGCAGGCCGCCAGCAGTCCCAGACATGCAATCGCGATCCAGTACCGTTTCATTATCCCTGCCGTCAATATGATTTAAGGTCTACCGGAAGATCAACACCCACACTTCACTTCGCTTTGGGTCGGATTCTTCTCACCAGGTGACCAGCGCAATATTCTCCATGACCAGAAGGTCGGTGAGCGCCGGGTGCAGGTCAGCCGGGCAGAGCAGTATGCGCTCGCCGGATGCCTTGCGGTACAATACGCCCGGAAAAGCGATGGCCGTATTGTATTCGGCCGGCCGCCGGGCTGCCAGAAAGCTGGGGTTGTCTTCAAAATCGAGTTGCAACATGGCCAGAAGCCGGCGGGCGATCACGGAATAACTGTCCTGGGCAGTGATCTGGACCACCAGGGGCCCCGACTGACGGATCGCTTCCAGTGCGTCTCCGTACAGATCGCCGAAGTCAATCAAAATTTCCCGGCCCTGCCCGGCCGTGAGCAGGTGCGCATAGGCTTGCACCTGAACGCCGCCGTAGGGAAAGGACACCGGAACATTCGGGGCGTAAGCAAAGCCCAGGGCGCGGGCCAGATTGCGCACAAAATCCTTCTGGCTGGCGGGAGCCAGCGCCAGGATGTTCTTGACCGCATGACGTTGCCCCTCTTCGCCGGTCCCGGCGACGATGCCCTGGCCTTCCGGAAGAATTTCCTTGAGCACAATATTGCGCTGCTCCAGATATCGACGGATCGAATCGGGCGTTTGTTCGGCGGCATTGCCGATCGGCGTAACGCAGAGGGCGCGCTGATCGACATCCGGCTTGATCCAGCGCGCGCGCACCATGACCCGCACCCCATTGTCCTCAAAGACCAGTTCGGAGCCCTCGGCGGCCTGCTTTTCCTCTCCCAGGGCTTCGAAGATGGCGGCCACAATCTCCTGCGTGGACGCCTGGGCATCGATGGCCGCTATTTTGATGGTGGGCCAGGCCGCGGCGGCCTGCTGGCGGTCCATGCCCATGATGGTTTCCTGTGTGGCGAAAAGGATCTTCTCTTCAGGCGCCACGGTAAGCAGCGGGTAGCGAGACAAATCGATTTCGAAATCTTCTTCTCCAGGGTTCGGCAGATAATAGGTACCCTTGGTGGCCAGCTGACCGCCAACTGCCGCGGCGGCCTGCTCCAATGTTGAGTGGGCGATTTCCACGGACGCCGTTCCGGCAGAGGGTGCGGATTGTTCTTCGGAGCGGACCGGCGCGCTGTCAGGAATTACTTCACGTGAATTGCCTGTCTCCTCATGCAATCCGGCATACCAGCTCTGCCCGCGGATCGCAGGATCGGGCAGGTAAATCCGTTGTCCGGCATAGATCAAATTCAGATCGCTGATCTGGGGATTGGCCTCCTGGAACAGTTTGACGCCTTCCTGGTAGGCCTTGCTGCCATAGTGTCCATACTGCCTGGCGATCAGCCGCGACACGGTGTCACCGGGTTGAACCTTATAGGGCGCCGAATGCTGTCGCACGGCCTCGGTCACCTTGTCGAGCGTGACGAAGGGAATCGTGACCATTCCGCTGGCTTGTCCGGTCAGCGTGCCGTGTTCCAATTGCTTCAACGGAATATCAATGGTTTCGCCGGGCCGCAGCATGTCGATATCACGGATATGCGGGTTGAGCCGTGCAAAAATACCGGTAAAATCACGGAAGTCGTTGTGGGCGATTTCGCCCTTCTGGCGGAAAATCTTGAGCACCCAGTCGCCTTCCTGCACCGTGTAGGGTTCACACAGGATGTCCCAACCGCGGTCGTAGCGGATGATATAGTTCTTATAGAGCAGGCCGCTGGCCACGCCCGAAGGGGGCATCGCCAGCGGCAGAACGATCATCAAAGCGCTCCACAGCACCTTCCGCAGGATCGTCACAGGCGAACATTCGCCATTTGCGTTCAGCGTCATTTTTCTTCGTTGAGGCGCCGCCGATGCGGCCGATAGCGGGCTTTTCATGGCATACCGAGTGTTTTTTTTCGCAGTTTCAGATCAGTAGCGATGGCTTCGGTAATCACGCGCAGGAAGCGATTCAGATCTTCGCCCTGCAGGGGTCGGCCCGGTGCAGGCACCTTTTCCAAAGTTGGCGGAGACATGAATTTGGGTGCGTTGATCAGGTCGCCGTCGGGGACGATATCGAATTCGGCCGGGAAGCGGTTTTCGAAGTACAGCTCCTGAAATCCAGCAAATTTGAGCGCGTGCGCGGTAGCATCCACCACCGCCGTCTCCGCGGGCGTGACGACGCCCTGCTGAACAGCCTGGTACAAACCGGCCAGGCACTCGCCTCCGTGGGTACAGGCGATATGGCCGTTGCGGTTGGCCCGCAGCTGCCAGTCCATGATGGCCTGCTCGGTGACTTGAATGAAGAAGACCCGCTCGCGACCGGCCAGCTCATTATACGTTTCCACCAGTTGAATGACCCGCGGCATCGAAACCGGGTTACCGATCATGGCCGCCTGAGCAACCGACGCCCGCACCGTCTGGGGTACGAAGCGGCGGCGCGAAGGTTCGGCCTGATAGTATTGGTAAACCGGATCGGCATGCGCGGACTGCACACCGATGATCTTGGGCAGGCCGGTGATGATGCCGGCCCGCAGGAACTTGATGAAGCCGTTCATGACGGCTGTAATATTACCGGCATTGCCGATGGGCACCACGATGACCTTGTCATCCAGCAGATACTCGAATTCCTGGGCGATTTCGTACGAATACGATTCCTGGCCCAGAATGCGCCAGGCGTTCTTGGAATTGAGCAGGGCCACTTCGTACTGTTCGGAAAGGGCTTCGACCACCTTCATACAGTCGTCGAAAACACCCGGTATTTCGAAGACCCGCGCGCCGCTGCCCAGCGGTTGCGAAAGCTGCTGGGGGGTCACTTTTTTGTGGGGCAGCAATACCGCCGATTTGATGTGCGGTTTAAGGTAGGCGGCGTAGAGTGCCGCCGAAGCCGAAGTATCCCCCGTGCTGGCGCATACCGCCAGAATTTCCGAAGCCTGGCCGCTTTGAATCAGGAAATTGATATAGCTCAGGGCGCTGGCCATGCCGCGGTCTTTAAATGAGGCGCTCGGATTCTGCCCGTCGTTTTTGAAGAAAAACCGCGCGCCGACCGCAGATTGCAGGACGGTGTTGGCTTCTATGGCTGGCGTGTGCCCCTCGCCCAGATAAACCACCGACTCCAGCGGGATCACCGGTCCGATAAATTCATGGAAGCGGTAAATCCCTTTAAGCGGCGGAAGGGTGAGCATGCGGCGATAATCAAAAATGCGGTGCCATTTTTCAGCCGCAATCGTGCCGAGCCGCTGAAAATCCTGATCCTGAATCAAGAGAACCTTGCCGCACTGCGGACAGGTGTAAAGCAGTTTTTTAATATCGTATTCGGCCGTACATCCCAGACAGCGATAGACCAGTCGGCCGGAGGGTTTTGGGATGAGGTGGGGCTGGATCTCCGGTGGGAATGCTTCGATCCTCATGAAGCGATATACTCCTTTCCACCCATGTAGGGACGCAGCGCCCCGGGAATGAACACCCGGCCGTCGGACCGTTGACAGTTTTCCAGCAAAGCGGCCACGGTGCGTCCTACCGCGAGCCCCGAACCGTTCAACGTATGCACCAGCTGGGTACCTTTCTGGCCTTTACGCTTGAAGCGGATGTTGGCTCTGCGGGACTGAAAATCTTCAAAATTACTGCAGGACGAGATCTCCCGGTAGGCATTCTGCCCTGGCATCCACACTTCGATATCGTAGGTCTTGGCGGAAGAGAAGCCCAGGTCCCCGGTGCACAGCGCTATAACACGGTAAGGCAACCCCAGACGCTGCAAAATGGTTTCGGCATCAAGCAGCAGACGATCCAGCTCCTGATAAGAGTTTTCCGGGGTGCTGAACTTGACCAGCTCCACCTTGTTGAATTGATGTTGCCGTATCAACCCGCGCGTGTCCTTGCCGTAAGACCCGGCTTCAGACCGGAAGCAGGGCGTATAGGCGGTATATTTAACCGGCAATTGCTCTTCGGCAAGTACTTCATCCTGATGGATATTGGTGACCGGAACTTCAGCGGTCGGCACCAGGAAGTAATCCCAGTTTTCCAATTTGAAAAGGTCCGCTTCGAATTTGGGCAACTGGCCGGTATTGGTCATGGATTGGCGGTTGACGATAAAAGGCGGCAGTACTTCGGTGTAGCCATGCTCAGTGGTGTGGATATCGAGCATAAATCCGATCAAAGCGCGTTCCAGCAATGCTCCAGCTCCTAGATAGAGTGGAAAGCGCGCGCCGGTGATGCGTGCTGCACGGCCGAAATCCAGAATCTTCAACTGCTCCCCGATATCCCAGTGCGCTTGGGGAGTGAAATCGAAAACAGGCGGCGTTCCTACCGTTTTGATCACCGGGTTGTCATTTTCATTCCGACCCACCGGTACGCTGGGGTGCGGAATGTTGGGAATACTCATCAAAATGGCATTCAAGCCGGCTTCGTGGGTGGCCAGAGACTGATCCAGAGATTTGATGCGCTCGCCCACCGACCGCATTTCGGACATCATGGATTCGGCTGAGACGCCCTGCTTCTTCAACGCGGCGATCTCATCGGAGACCGTATTGCGCCGGTGCCGCAAGGTTTCGACCTCGGCCAGAACCGCTTTTCGGCGGCTGTCGGCTTCGTTGAAGGCTGTCCAGTCCACGACGGCGCCGCGATTGTCCATCGCCTGCCGGACGCTGTCTAAATTCTGTCTCACGAACTTGATTTCTAACATGAGAATCCTTATAATTCCTCTTGCTTGTTTTCCGACGCTGATCTGCGGAAAAGCAGGCCGCGGGCGGTTGAATTGATGCCCGGGTGATGTCAGTGCCTCGAATGTACTGGAATATGGCATGTTGGTCAATCCTGATTGTGATTGAAAAAGAACCTCTGCAGCGGGTGAATTCAAAAGGCAGGTGAGTAAAACATGGAGGAGAACCGAGACAGGAAGCAGGAAATCCGGAATGAAATGGCGCTCAGGATCGCGAACCTCAAGCCAGAGGAGATCGCCGCCCGTACCCAGGCTATAGAGAACCGATTGTTTGAATTCGCGAACTATCTCGAAGCCCGCATCGCCCTCCTCTACTTGCCGGTCAGCGGAGAGGTGGATACGAAGCAAATCATCCGCCGCAGCTTTATGTATAACAAGATCATCGTGTTGCCGGCCTTCGCGCTGGAACCGAACAAAACGGCCCTAATGAAGGTCGACGATCTCACCCGCGATTTGACTGCAGGACCCCGCGGCAATCTCGAACCCAACCCGTCCCGCTGCAAACCCGTGCCACTCGACTGCCTGGATATCGCCATTATCCCGGGGATCGCAATGGACGAAAAAGGCGGCCGCCTGGGGACCGGCCAGGGATATTACGATCGGTTGATTCCCGAATTGCCGGTCACCACCCGCAAGGTCGGTCTGGTTTTCGAGGCCCAGATACTGCCGGTGATTCCATTGGAATCCCATGACAAGCACGTCGATATCGTCATCACCGAGAGCCGTATCATCTACAAAATTTGATATAGAAAGCAATCATCAAGGGGCCGCGCCGCAGCCGTACGATGCGGCCTGCCTGAACGGTCTCACCGGAACACTTCGATGCAACCCCTCGGCGAAAGCGCTCGAAAATGCAAGCGATTTGCAGGACAGGGAGTACGCGACGGCCTTGACCGTCCAACGGTGCTCTGATAGAGGATGGCGCGGGGAGAAAGCCTGCATGAAATTCGATCGCATGCGTCAGGACATGGTGGAAAAGCAGATTGAGGCCCGCGGCATTACCGACGCACGGGTATTGACCGCCATGCGCACCGTGCCCCGGCACCTGTTCGTCAGCGAAGCCCTGATGGACCAGGCATACAGCGATTTTCCACTGCCTATCGGAGAACAACAGACCATTTCACAACCGTATATTGTTGCCGAAATGACACAGGCCCTGCAACTGACACCTGACGACCGGGTGCTGGAAATCGGAACGGGTTCTGGCTACCAGGCTGCCGTACTGGCCCAGATCGCCTTTCGCGTATATACCATCGAACGCCTGCACAGTCTCTACCTCAAAGCCCGCAAGCTCTTTGATCAACTGGGCTATCACAACATCGTTACCCGCTACTCCGACGGCACCACCGGCTGGAAGGACGAAAGTCCGTTCGATGCCATCATCGTAACCGCCGGGGCGCCGGAGATTCCTACCGTGCTGGTGAATCAGTTGGCCGTAGGGGGTCGCATGGTCATCCCGGTGGGCACGCAGCATGTCCAGGAGATGATCCGACTGGTGCGAGATCCCCGCGGCGTCCAGAAGACCAATCTGGGGGGCTGCCGCTTTGTGAAATTGGTCGGAGAACACGGCTGGAGAAACAGCTGATGCTGCGGCGCCTGTATGACTGGGTGCTGCACTGGGCCGATACGCCTTACAGCGGCTGGGCGCTTTTTCTGCTGGCCTTCGCCGAGTCTTCTTTTTTCCCCATACCACCCGATGTACTCCTTATCGCCCTGGCCGTGGCCAAGCCGGCGAAGTCATTGAAGTACGCCCTGATCTGCTCGGCGGGGTCGGTATTGGGGGGCGTTTTGGGTTATGCCATCGGCTATCAGTTCATGCAAACCGTGGGCTACAGCATCGTCAGTTTCTATGGACTCAGCGGCCACATCGACTATATCCAATCTCTTTACCAGCGCTACGATGCCTGGGCGGTGGCCATCGCCGGATTCACGCCAATACCCTACAAGATCTTCACGATCGCGGCCGGAATGTTCAAAATCGATTTCGCTGTCTTCATTCTGGCTTCGACACTTTCCCGCTCCGCAAGATTTTTTCTGGTGGGCGGTTTGATCCATATCTTCGGTCCCGCCATCCAACGCTTTATCAATCGCTACTTCGATCTGCTGGCCATTGCCTTCACCGTCCTGTTGGTGCTGGGATTCGTGATCATCAAATTTCTCTTCTGACCACGTCGTTCTGGCAGCGCAGCGACTTCAAAGCAGGCGCACCACCGGCCGGGCATTTTGCGATTCTACAATTCGGGAATCATAAATCCTTGATCAGACGATTGGCGGGGGAACGGCGCAGGTCCTCGTAGAGGGCGGTCAGGGTCTGGATCGCCGGTTGGCACTGGGCCTCCGTTACGTCCAGCGGGTTCTGTCCCAGGTTGTCCCAGGCTTCCAAAAAAGCGACCACCGAGATGCGCTGGATATCGCAGGCCGGCTGATACGCGACGGCGGGATCCTGACCGCTGTCTTCCACCATGGACACCAGTCGGGTTTGGACCAGATGCTGCAGCAGATCCTCCACCAGCGCGCGCGGTAACTGAAGCTGCTGGGCAATGTGTTCGGCACCGGGCGGCGGATCACCTTGCGAAAAGCGCCGAATGATCACCTGCATGATCTGCAGTGCGGATTGCTTGCGGGACGCCTGACTGGCATTTTCATAATCGATGCTCATGGCGTAGGTCGCCACCCGCTCATGGGCATGGGCGATCTGCGCGCCCAGCAGCACAATAATCCAACTCAGCTGCAGCCAGATCAGGAAAAGCGGCAGGGCTGCAAAGCTGCCGTAAATGGCATTGTACTTGGCCACCACCACCTGGGTGCCGATATAGAGGTTCTGACTCAATTGATAGAGCGTGCCGCCGATCACTCCGGCGAT
Organism: Desulfobacteraceae bacterium UBA2230; assembly: GCA_002348005.1. Next base: position 23,423 of record DDYQ01000005.1, read on the forward strand.
GACCGCGGACTTGAAACGCACCTGCACATTCGGCATGACCAGATAGATCAAAATGAAAAGCACCCACAGCAGTGCAAACGGCAGAAGACTGAGAAAGAAGAAGATCACCGGACTGGCGATGCGCAGCAGCGCCAGTTGGCTGGTCAGATCGGTGACCTGGGTGCGGATAAAGACATTCAGGCTGCTGGCGACGATGATCAGCACCGGGCTGAAAATCATGACCGTTACATAATCGGTGAATTGTCGCACAAAAGCGCGGGACTGAACCTTCCAGATGTCATTGAGCGCCGCCTCGATCTGCCTCAACACCTTGAGCGCCGACCAGAAAAGCACGAGGAGGCCCGCTCCCGCCACAATCCCGCCCTCGGTGCTCTCGAGCAACGACCGGGCGAAGGCGATAATCCTTTCCACGGCGTCTGTTTGCCCCGGCAGCCAGAGATAGATTTGCCGCGTCAGCCGTTCTTCGAGGCCGAACCCTTTGGCGAGTCCGAATGCCATGGCGGCCATGGGCACCACCGAGAGCAGGCTGTAGAATGTCAGCGCCGAGGCGCGTAAGGCGCACCTGTCACGAACGAAATCCTGGAAGGCCAGGAGCAGAATGCGGGTAGGCTTCAGTAAAAATCTCTTGCGCCTGGGAAGCGCGTTCTGATTCAAACGCCAGATGTCATGGCGCAGAAAATTAAGCGCGCGGGTGATGAAGGATGGCTCTGGCATGAATTTTTCCAGCACCGGGTTGGGCGAGGAGCATACGCTCATAAAGGGCACCCGGATCAGGTGACCTTTCCGAATTGTTGCGGTCTTTCTGCGGAAACCGCCTGCGAATCCTTTTCCTTCATAGATCTTCGGGCATCTGCACCGCCAGGACCTCGCCGCGGGCGCAGATGACTCCTTTTGAGGAAAGCGTCACGGCGACCACCACCTTGCGGCCTTTGATCTCCTTGACCGTACCGCGCAGTTCCATTTCCGCATCTATCGGTGTCGGGCGAAGATAATCGACATGCAGCGATCCGGTTACAAACCGCAGATCGGGTTGGGTGCCCATGGCTCGCCCCTGAGCACGATAAGCGGCGGCGGCGGCGGTTCCGGTGCCGTGGCAATCGATCAGCGAGGAAATCAGCCCACCATAAACATAACCGGGAATCGCAGTATGATGGGGCTGCGGTGAAAAGCGGCACACTGATTCCTCGCCCTCCCAGAAGCTCTTGATCTGCAACCCTTTGTCGTTCAACCGACCACAGCCGTAGCAGAGGCTGTGGGAATCCGAATAGTAATCTTGAAAGGCTTTTTCGGTCATCCGTTCTCCTTTCGGCACGATGGTTACCGTGTCAGCCTAACTCAAGACCTCGGTCATCGCAAGCGTTGATCGGTTTAATGAACCTCCCGGGCAAAGCGTTTTCAAACCCAGTCGACCGGCTCCTTTGTTGTCCGCTGTCGGCATGGGCGGAAAGATCGGGCCTACCGGAGGGCCACCCGGCCGGCAGCAAGAGAAACGGACCGCGTTCCTCTTGTCTCAGGCGCCATTTCACTTGAACTGACTTTCCTCGGTCGACCCCTTTAACGCCGCGACCGTGCTCTGGCCCTCCGTGATGGTGTTCATCACGCGGTCGAAATATCCCGTGCCTACGAATTTTTGATGGGTGATGGCCATGTAGCCACCCTCCTTGCCGTGCGAAAATTCGGTTTGCTGAAAATGGGCATAGGCCGACATTCCCTCTTTTTGGTAGCGGTAGGCCAGATCGAACATCCCCATATTGAGCGAATGGAAGCCGGCGAGCGTCACGAATTGGAATTTGTAACCCAAGGCGCCCAATTCTCGCTGAAAGGCGGCGATCTGGGCATCATCCAGGTTGCCCTTCCAGTTGAATGAAGGTGAACAGTTATAGGCCAGGAGTTTGCCTGGAAACTGAGCATGAATTCCTTCCGCGAAGCGTCTCGCGTCGTCCAAATCAGGGCGCTGCGTTTCGCACCAGATCATATCGGCGTACGGGGCGTATGCCAGGCCCCGTGCAATGGCCAGATCGATACCGTTGCGGATGTAATAAAATCCTTCCGACGTGCGCGGCTGATCCAGGATAAAAGGCCGATCGCGTTCATCGATGTCGCTGGTGATCAGTCGGGCCGATTCGGCATCCGTGCGGGCAACCAGAACCGTGGGCGTGCCGCATACGTCGGCCGCAAGGCGGGCGGCGATGAGCTTGGTGATGAACTCGCGGGCCGGCACGAGCACCTTGCCGCCCATGTGGCCGCACTTCTTGGCACTGGCCAGTTGGTCCTCAAAATGAACGCCGGCCGCGCCCGCCTCGATCATTTCGCGCATCAACTCGAAAGCGTTCAGAGGACCCCCGAAGCCGGCCTCGGCATCGGCCACGATGGGAGCATACCAGTAAGGTCCTTCTTTGCGGCCGTCGAGAACCTGGATCTGATCCGCCCGGCGCAGGGCATTGTTGATCCTGCGCACCACCTCCGGGACACTGTTGGAAGGATAGAGGCTCTGGTCGGGGTACATCTGCCCGGCCAGGTTGTTATCAGCCGCCACCTGCCAGCCGCTGAGATAGATCGCCAGCAATCCGGCCTCCACCTGCTGAACGGCCTGATTGCCGGTAAGGGCGCCCAGCGCCGCGATATACGGCTCGGTCAGCAGCAGGTGCCACAGCCGTTGCGCGCCGGCCTGAGCGCAGGAGTGTTCAATCGGCAGCGTACCGCGTAGCTTGAGGACCTCTTCGGCGCCGTAGGGCCGGGTGATACCCTTCCAGCGCGGGTCGCACTCCCATTCACATTTCAGTGCGGAAATTTCATCCGGAAAGATTTCATGACAAGATAAACGGTCACACAGGGTCTGCGCTTTTTCAGCGATGGTTGGCATCTAGATCTCCTTTGCTTAGAGCGCTCAAGGCAACTGTCGGTATGCCTTGAGCGTTATAAACTCCTCAAAATTATCGGCAGTGATGATCTCCTCGAACAAGGCCGCGGCGCGTTCGTGAGGAATCTCATTGAAAACGTAAGGTCCGACACTCTCCCGGATGTTATCCATTTCCTCTCTGAGGAGATGGCGGACCATCTTAAGGTCCACTTTGCGGCCGTCCTCGAGAATGCCCTGCGGATGGTGTACCCACTGCCATACCTGAGCGCGTGAGATTTCAGCTGTGGCGGCATCCTCCATCAGATGGTAGAGTGGCACGCAGCCGTTTCCGGCGAGCCAGTGCGCCAGGTACTGTAAACCGACGCTGATGTTGGTCCGCAAGCCATTCTCGGTGATGACGCCTTTTGGCACTTTCAGCAGGTCGGCGGCGCTGACCCTGACATCCTCGCGCAGCCGATGGATTTGATTGGGCGAGGTCATGACCTTGTCGAACTCATCCCGCGCCAGTGCAACCAGCCCAGGATGCGCCACCCAGGTGCCGTCGTGTCCGTCGTTGACTTCACGGATTTTGTCGTCGCGCACTTTGCTCAGGGCGAGTTCATTGGCGGCCGGGTCCTCTTTGATCGGAATCTGGGCGGCCATCCCTCCAATGGCGTGGGCGCCGCGCCGGTGGCAGCTCTGGATGACCCGCAGGGTGTAGGAGCGCATGAAGTGGCGCGTCATGGTGATCTGGGAGCGATCCGGAAAAATATAGCCGGGCACATTGCGAAAGCGTTTAATGTAGCTGAAGATGTAGTCCCAGCGGCCGCAGTTCAGACCTGCAGCGTGCTCGCGCAGCTCGTAGAGAATTTCTTCGGTTTCGAAGGCCGCTAAAATGGTTTCGATCAATACCGTTGCCTTGATGGTTCCGGTCGGCAAATCGAGCGCTTTCTGGGCGGCCAGAAAGATATCGTTCCACAGTCGCGCTTCCAGATGGCTTTCCAGCTTGGGAAGATAGAAGTAGGGGCCGCTGTTGCGGGCCAGAAGTTCCCGCGCATTGTGAAACAGGAATAAACCGAAATCGAAAATGGCCCCCGAAACCGGCCGGCCGGCGATCAGGACATGTTTTTCGTCCAGGTGCCAGCCCCTCGGACGGACAATCAGCACGGCATGCTGCGGGTTGAGCCGGTATGCCTTGCCTTCCGGGCTGGTAAAGGCAATGACCTCCCTGACGGCATCCATTAAATTGATCTGCCCCTGGAGTGTGGCCGCCCAGGTCGGCGAATGAGAATCTTCAAAGTCGGCCATGAAGGTGGAGGCACCGGAATTGAGCGCGTTAATGATCATCTTACGGTCCACCGGTCCCGTGATTTCCACCCGCCGATCCTGCAAATCGGCTGGAATCGGCGCGACTTTCCAATCACCTTCCCGAATGGTGCGGGTGCCGGGAAGAAAATCGGGCAGCTGCCCATTGTCGATCTGGTGCTGGCGATCGTTTCGCTGCTGGAGCAGTTCGAGGCGACGGGCATTGAAGCGCCGGTGCAGGTCGGCGACGAAACGCAGCGCCTCCGGCGTCAGGATCGCATCGAAGCCGGCCTCAAGGGGACCGAGAATCTGGATGTCGTCGATCTGAATTGTTGGGTCAACACGCATGATGAGCCTCCCTTAAAGATGTGAAGAAGGATTGCGGTCGGGCGCTGGTGGCATTGCGAAACGAAGGGCGGGACATTTCCGAGAACGGACCGCACGATGGATAAATTTAATCGGCAGCGCCGACTTGTCAACGCGAACGGCGTCAGGAGGCGTGCAGCCGGGCAGCTTCGGTATAGGGCCTGATCGGGGTCCAATATCCTGCACGGATATGCTCCTGAGTCCGGCGCCAGAATGCGACGGTGAATAAATCTCCGTGGTGTTCGCGCAGGAGCGCCAGCAACCCGTCATTCAATCCCAAAAACGGAGCAAACTCCTCGGGAAAGACATCGTTGGGACCCACCACGAACCAAGGTTCGTCGGACATGGTTTCTTCTTCGCGCAAAGCGCGCGGCACCTCCCGGAAGTTGCATTCGGTCAATGGACACAGCTCGTCGTAATCATAAAAAACCACCCGCCCCAGACTGGTCACACCGAAATTTTTAATCAACAGATCTCCCGGAAATACATTTACCCGCGCCAGGTCTTTGATGGCCTGCCCGTACTCGATCACCGCCGCGCGGGCACCGGCAGGATCGGCTTGCTGCAGGTAAACATCCAGTGGCGTCACCCGACGTTCGACATAGACAAGATCCAGAAAGACGTTTTCGTCCCGAATGCCGGTCGACCGCGCGGCCTCCTGACGCAATTCGGCCAGCAGCTGTTCGGTAAAACAGCACTGATCGATCTGCAGGTGTTCGAAGGTTTGAACATCCAGCAGCCGACCGGCCCGGTCATGCTTGAACACATAATCATATTTTTGCATCACCTGAAAACGCGTGGTCTGCTTGGGTGATGCGAATCGGTCGCGGATCACCTTGTAGATCAGGTCGTCCCGGGGCATATAGAAAGCGATCATCACCATGCCGCGCTGCCCCTCTGCCGGTTCAAAACGGTCCTGGCCGCAGACCTCCCGGTGACGTAAAAGATCGCGGTAGAGTTCGGATTTGCCATGCTTGTGAAAACCGAGCCCGATATAGAGTTCCGCCAAGCGTTTGTGCGGCATCAGTTCTTTCAGAAAATGCACCAAAGCCCGTGAGCAGGGCGATCGGACATGGAAATAGGAGCGACTGAAGCTGAACAGCACCCGCAGCTCTTCGGTGCTCAGCAGCAGGGCATCCACGAAGATGCCGCGGTCCCCGCTGCCCAGCGCGAAAACGAGCGGGAAACATCGGCTGGCCGTTCGAACCCGGCCGATCAGGTAAGCGTTCATATCTCTGAAAAACGGAGCCTTCAGCATTTCGATCCACGCGCCTTCGGGCAGCTCACCCAGCCGATCTTGAATGCGCAAAGCGCAGCGTCGGGCGGCCTCCCCTACATCCCGCAAGGGATTCAGCCAATAGCTTTCCAGTATGCTGCGTATGGTTGCCGGATCGATTGCCGCGGCTGAGAAACGATTCAGAATCGGCGGGTGGGCGCAGTCGGTATTTTCAGGGGGTCCATCCACAAACTCGGTTGCCGGATCGACGCCTTCGGCTTTGAACATGCGCCTGTGCACGGAATTGAAAAATGTCCGCGCAAGTTCGGCATCACAGCGTCCCCGGGCGAAAGCCTGATCATAATGGCGTTTGATGTCGCCCCATACGCGGATATCCTCGGACTTTGCACCGAGCAGGTTCTCAAGCGTCGATTCGACCCGCCGTACTACCTGTTCATAGTGATCAAGCCGCGCCAGGGTATCTCGGCGCATCCCCGGCCAATCCTGCTGCCGGAAACGGTCGGCGGCGCGGTACGTGATGGCGTTGATNNCCGACAGTCTCCCACGGTATCGGAAATGGCGGATTACCGGGAGGCTCCGCCGATGCGGCCTCAAGTCGAATGATGCATCCGTTGCGGCCTGATACGCCGTGCACTGTAAGTTTCGGTCTAGAATGGCGACAAACTTCCGACAGTCAAGAACACGATGTGTAACCATTCCGGTCCTATGGGGTCTGTGGAGCGGTAACCGTAAACGGCAATCCTCGGCAAGAGGGGGTTTACATGAACAATCCCGGAAAACGATTCGATGAAAAGTTGATCGGTTTTGAAGATTACGATGCTTACCTGCGCTATGCTCAGACGCTCATTCAACTTCAGCCCGATGAGTATGCTGCGCTTTTTCAGGTGTTGCTGAAGCTGCAGAGCGTCGGNNTACCGCCAGGGCGAGAGCGACTGTCTCGACATGCTTAAATTCATGATCTATATCGACGACCTGGATTTAGTCGCCATCAAGGAGCAGCTGTGAAAAGCGTTGTTTCCGGACCGGCGCTCCGCCCTCCTTTCTGGTCCGCCCGCCCCTTTTCTGCGACGCTCCGCTCAAGTAAAATCTTTCCGTTCTGCTGAGCTGCACGCTTTTTTCTTTTCTGAAAACCCCATTCGATGTAAAGGTTCTTGCAGATCGATTCCACCCTGATGAACAGGAGGCCTCTTCATGAAAAGCGTGATTCTGCCGGCCGATGAAATGCCCCGCCAGTGGTACAATATACTGGCCGACATCAAAATGAACCCACCTCTGGGCCCTGATGGACGACCTGTCACGCCCGAAGCGCTCGCGCCGGTCTTTCCCATGAACCTGATCGAGCAAGAGGTCAGTTCGCAGCGCTGGATCGATATCCCCGAGC
>DDYQ01000005.1:30562-36343 GCA_002348005.1 Desulfobacteraceae bacterium UBA2230
TTCCGCAGGCATATTACAACAAAATATTCGGCATCCGGAACATCGTCACTGAAACCGGTGCGGGGCAGTGGGGCAGCGCACTATCCTTCGCCTGTGCCCAATTCGGCTTAACTTGCAAAGTCTTCATGGTACGCGTCAGCTTCGACCAAAAACCCTACCGCAAAGCGATGATGGAAGTGTGGGGCGGCAAATGCATCGCCAGTCCGAGCACCACCACCAAAGCCGGTCGCGATGCATTGGAAAAAGACCCCCAGACGCCCGGCAGCCTGGGCATTGCCATCAGTGAAGCCGTTGAGACCGCCGTCAGCGACACCAGCGGGCAGACCCGTTACTCCCTGGGCAGCGTCCTGAACCACGTGATGCTGCACCAGACCATCATCGGCCTGGAAGCCAAAAAACAGCTGGCCATGATCAACGAATACCCGGATATCATCATCGGCTGCGCCGGTGGCGGCAGCAACTTCGCGGGCCTGGCATTTCCCTTTGTTTTGGATAAAATCAATGGGAGAGCACTCGATATTTACCCGGTTGAACCCAAGGCCTGCCCGACCCTGACCCGAGCGCCGTTCAGCTACGATCACGGCGATACAGCCCGCTACACCCCGCTGCTGCCCATGTACAGCCTGGGGCATGCCTTTGTGCCGGCCCCCATCCATGCCGGCGGCTTGCGGTATCATGGGATGGCGCCTACCGTGAGCCAACTGGTCAATGAAGGTCTGCTGACCGCCAAGTCGGTCTCCCAACTGGAGGCCTTCAAGGCCGGCCTGCTATGGGCACGCACCGAGGGCACCATTCCGGCGCCTGAAACGACCAATGCCCTGGCCCAGGTGGTGCGCGAGGCCGAACGGGCCAAAGAGACCGGTGAGGCCAAAGTCATTGTATTCAATTACAGCGGCCACGGACTTCTGGATCTTGCCGGATATGACAAGTACATGGCCGGCGGGTTGACCGATTATGAATTGAGCGATGCGGAGATGGCCAAGAGCACGGCGGTGCTTTCCGGGCATCCAAAACCGCAGGAACTGAAAAGCCGCTGATCGATTTAAACGGCTGTGGTGTCTGCACATATGAATGAATCCGTTGAACATTTGCAACGACGCTGCCCTCGTCTGGGATGCTCCGTGACCTGGCATTACTGCCGCCGTGAAACCGACGGCAGACCCTGTTTCAAGGTCCTGGACTGCTGGTGGGAAGTCTTCAATGTGGAAGATTATCTGCGCAGGACACTGTCGGAAGCAGAATTTCGAAGCCTTTACGAATCCCGCCCGCCTTCCAAAATGGCCGGATTGATCGATCTCATCCGTCGCGCCCAACTGAACACGGGCGGCGGCCACAAATAATTGCCAAGCGTCAGCCGCCAATCCCGCGCTCATGCCGGCTAATACGTCAGTCCCTGGAAATACCGGGACTGAACGGATCGGAGGTAAAGCGCCGCGCCACCCGCGCCATCACCCGCGTCACGACTTCATAGTTGATGGTTCGCAGTAGCGCAGCCAATTCATCGGCGGAGATTGTTTCGCCCCCCTGTCGACCCATCAGCACCACTTCGTCACCGACCTGCACATCGGGAATATGGCTTACATCGAGCATGGTGAGATCCATGCAGACGCGGCCCGCGATGGGAGCGCGCCGGCCGCGGACCAGCATGCAGCCGCGGTTGGAGAGACGGCGATCGTAGCCGTCACCATAGCCGGCCGGAACCGTCGCGATCGTTGCGGGTGCCGCTGTGCGGTATGTGCTGCCGTAGCTGATCGCGGTACCCGCCGGCACCGTTTTAAGATGGATGATCCGAGCCTTGAGGCTCATGGCCGGACGCAGATCGAGGCGGGTGCGGTCCACATGATCCGAAGGGAAAAGTCCGTACACCGCGATGCCGGCCCTGACCATATCAAGATGCGTTTCGGGCAGATCGATGATGGCGCCGCTGTTGGCGGCATGGCAAATGGGGATATGCAGGCCGGCATCCTGCAGTTGCCGCACCAATTCCTGGAAGCGTGAAAACTGTTGATGTGCAAAACGCTTGTCGGCATCGTCGGAGGAAGCGAAATGGGTGAAAATTCCCTCCAAACGAATTTCTTCCAAGCCGGCGATGGAAAGAATTTCTTCAACAGCTGTCGGGCCTTGATCCAGGCGCAGCGGCTGGCTGGGAACCCCCAGGCGGCCCATGCCGGTATCCACTTTGATGTGCACCGGCAGGTGTTGATTTCGGAGGCGCAGCACGGCTGCAATCTTCCTGGCACTTTCCAGCGAATAAACAGCAGGGGTCAGCCGAAGGTCGCAGAGCAATCCGGTCTGCTCCACGGGCGTGTAGCCAAAAATCAGTATCGGTGCCGTTATCCCGCGCCGCCTCAATTCCGCACCTTCGGCAAGGCGCGCCACACCCAGATGAGAAGCTCCGTGCGCCAGAACGGTCCTGGATACCTCCGCGGCACCGTGACCGTACGCATCGGCCTTGACCGCCACCAGCAGGCGGGATCGCGGGTGGGTGATGCGGCGCAGTTCGCGAACATTATGGGCGATGGCGCCCCGATCGATCTCGGCCCAGATCAGATCTTCGTGCATACTGTCTCCCCTGGCGTGCATCCCCAAAAAGGCCGGATGCCGGCAGCCAAATTCCCGGCACCCGGTGCATTCCTGCGAGCAACCTTACGTGAACCCCGGCCGAAACGAGACCCGGCGGTTCTACCTGAACAGGGGCGTCCCGCGCCCCCCATGGCGAATTCCGATCCCCGACTAGAGCAATGCATCCACGGGGGTGTAAGGTAACCCGAAAGCTTCGGCGACATTCTCATAGGTCACGCTGCCCTGCACCACATTGGCGCCTGAACGGATCTCGGGATTTTCGCGACACGCCCGGCGCCAGCCCTTGTTGGCCAGTTCCAGGGCATACGGCAAGGTGGCATTGGTCAGCGCCAGGGTGGAGGTTTTGGCCACCGCGCCGGGCATATTGGCCACTGTATAATGAACGACGCCGTCGACCACATAAATCGGATCGCGATGGGTGGTGGCCTTCGACGTTTCGAAGCACCCGCCCTGGTCGATCGAGACGTCCACCAGCACCGATCCCGGCTTCATGGTTTTCAGCATGTCGCGTGTGATCAGGCGCGGGGCTTTGGCGCCCGGAATCAGTACCGCACCGATGACCACGTCGGCTTCACGCACCAACCGGCGCACGGAAGCCGGCGTGGACATCAACAGAAAGCAGTTCGCCGGCATCACATCGGAAAGATAGCGCAATCGCGGCAAACTCTTGTCCAGCAGATAGACTTTGGCACCCAGGCCGCAAGCCATTCTGGCGGCGTGCGTCCCGACCACTCCGCCTCCTAACACCAGCACCGTGGCCGGCTCTACACCCGGCACGCCGCCCAGCAGGACACCGCGGCCGCCGTTGGCCATTTCCAGGTATTTGGCCGCCTGTTGTACCGCCATGCGACCGGCCACTTCACTCATCGGCGTCAACAGCGGAAGGGAGCCGTCGGCTTTCTGAATGGTCTCATAGGCAATGTTGATGGATTTGCGTTCCATCAGGGCACGGGTGAGCCTTTCATCCGCTGCCAGGTGCAGGTAAGTAAATACGATTTGGTCCGGTCGAATCAGGTCATATTCGGCTGCCAGGGGCTCTTTCACGTGCATTACCATTTCGGCCTCGGCAAAAATCCGGGCCGGCTTCTCGATGATGCGGGCGCCCGCTTTCTCGTACGCTGCATCTTCAAAACCGCTGCCGGTGCCGGCATTCTTTTCCACCAGAATGGTGTGGCCGCTCTGGCACATCATCTCGACACCGGCAGGCGTCATGGACACCCGGTTCTCTTCGGATTTGATTTCTTTTAAAATACCTACGATCATGGTCGCTTCCTCCTTTGAGGAACTATAAAGTTACAAGTTGGCGCTGTTGTTTCACCTGACAATCGAATCTCCGATCCATGGGCAGCCTTTTTTCATAGCATTCCAAATTTTTAATGGAAAGAAGCAATTAATCACGGATCAAGGAATGCGCGCCGCAGCGGACCCGGCCCGCCCAGAATGCGTATCGCCGCAACCGCCGCAGCGCACGCGAGCCCCCTGCGTGGCTTGAACATCGGAAACCGGGCGTTCTTGACAACAACCAAACGGTGCTTAAAATCGACCGATTCGCGACGGCCCCGGTATCGCGCCGGGAGCCGGTCCTTCATACCCTATAAAAGAACCCAATTCACCGGGCAACCGACGATGTGCTCGCACTTCAGAAGCAGAACAGGTCCTGATGTCACGGGGGCGATGGCGAAGGCTGCGACCGAACCCACACACGGCTGCAGAGCGCCATCGGCATAATGCGCGACCGCGTGGATATACAAAACAAGAACAAACAGGAGGTGTAAGGAGATGAAGATCAGACCCATGAATGACCGTATTTTGGTGTTGCGTGTGGAAGAGGAACAAAAAACCGCCGGCGGTATCATCATTCCCGACACGGCGAAAGAAAAACCCCAGGAGGGCAAGGTCGTGTCCGTAGGCCCCGGGAAGGTCGACGATAGCGGCAAGCGCGTCCCCCTGGAAGTCAAGGCGGGCGACCGGGTTCTTTTTTCAAAATATGCCGGCACCGAAATCAAAGTCGACGGCGTCGAACACATATTCATGCGCGAAGACGATATTCTGGGAATTCTCGACAAGTAATTTTACCCCTAATGAAGGAGGTTGATAAACCATGCCTGCCAAAATCATCTGTTACGGTTCGGACGCCCGTGAAAAAATGCTCAAGGGTGTAAATACTCTCGCCAATGCCGTGAAAGTCACGCTCGGCCCGAGAGGCAACAACGTCGTTTTAGAAAAATCGTTCGGTTCTCCCCTAGTCACCAAAGATGGTGTCACCGTCGCCAAAGAGATCGAACTCGAGGGCAAATTCGAGAACATGGGCGCTCAGATGGTGAAGGAAGTGGCCAGTAAAACCAGTGATACGGCCGGAGACGGCACCACCACCGCCACGATTCTCGCCCAGGCCATTTACAACGAGGGCCAGAAACTGGTCGCCGCCGGCACCAACCCCATGTCGATCAAACGCGGCATCGAGAAGGGTGTCGCCGCGGTCGTCAAGCAGCTTCAGCAGCTCTCGAAGCCCACCAAAGACAAGAAAGAAATCATGCAGGTCGGCTCCATTTCGGCCAACAACGATGAAGTGATCGGCAAGCTGATCTCCGAAGCCATGGAAAAGGTCGGCAAAGAAGGCGTGATCACGGTCGAAGAGGCCAAGAGCATGGAAACCACCCTGGAAGTGGTCGAAGGCATGCAGTTCGACCGCGGCTACGTCTCTCCCTATTTCGTGACCAACCCCGATAAGATGGAAGTCAACTTCGACGACGCCTACATCCTGATCTACGACAAGAAGATCAGCGGCATGAAGGACCTCCTTCCCGTTCTCGAATCGGCAGCGCGCAGCGGCAAGCCCCTGCTCATCATCGCCGAGGAGATCGAAGGCGAGGCCTTGGCAACGCTTGTGGTCAACAAGATCCGCGGCACCCTGCAGGTGGCCGCCGTGAAGGCCCCCGGCTTCGGGGATCGCCGCAAGGCCATGCTCGAGGACATCGCGGTCCTCACGGGCGGAAAGGTCATCTCCGAGGACATGGGGATGAAGCTCGAGAATGCAACGCTGCAGGATCTCGGACGCGCCCGGAAACTCTCCGTTGACAAGGACAACACCACGATCATCGACGGCGCCGGCTCCCGGGCCGAACTGGAAGGCCGTGTGAAGCAGATCCGCGCCCAGATCGACGAGACCACCTCCGACTACGACCGCGAGAAGCTCCA
>DDYQ01000005.1:36398-36972 GCA_002348005.1 Desulfobacteraceae bacterium UBA2230
TGGAAGAAGGCATTGTCCCCGGTGGCGGGGTGGCCTACATCCGGACCATCAGCGCCCTGGAGAAGCTTGTCCTCGAAGGGGACCAGCAGGTGGGCGTCAACATCGTGAAGAAGGCCCTCGAGGAGCCCCTTCGCATGATCGCAGCCAATGCGGGCGTGGAAGGCTCCATCGTGGTGGNNGGAGAAGGTCAAGGAGAAGAAGGGCCCCTTCGGGTTCAACGCGGCGACCGAGGAGTACGAAGACCTCGTGAAAGCGGGTGTCATTGACCCGACGAAGGTCACCCGCTCCGCTCTCCAGAACGCCTCCTCCGTGGCAGGGCTCATGCTGACCACCCAGTGCATGGTGGCAGAGAAGCCCAAGAAGGAGAGCGCCATGCCGCCCATGCCCGGTGGCGGTTACGGCGGAATGGGCGGAATGGATATGTAAGCCAGGACGTTTCGCGTCCTCTGGCAGGATTGTAAAAGGCCTCCCGTTTCGGCGGGAGGCCTTTTTATTTCCTCATCCATCCTTGAAACTCATCGAGCAATGTGGTAAGTGCACAGAATTAAAATGCGAAACGACGGCTTAGGGCTAA
>DDYQ01000005.1:37003-37174 GCA_002348005.1 Desulfobacteraceae bacterium UBA2230
CATGGATTACAAGGCAACCCTGAATCTGCCCAAGACCGAATTCCCCATGAAGGCCAGTCTCGCCAAAAAAGAGCCTGAGACGCTCACGTGGTGGGAGCAGATCCGGATCTACGACAGGATCCGCGAGGTCTCAAAGGGCCTCCCGACCTATATCCTGCACGACGGCCCCCC
>DDYQ01000089.1 GCA_002348005.1 Desulfobacteraceae bacterium UBA2230
CGAGTACCCGGTGGTCGTCATGCCGCTGGTCACGCAGCACTATGTCATGCTGCAGCGCAACCTGCTCTACACGGCCCTGACCCGCGCACGACAGATGGTCATCCTCATCGGTTCGCCCAAAGCCCTGCGCGTGGCGGTGCAGACCGATACGCCGAGGCGGAGGCGTGCGCTGCTTGCCGCACGCCTCAGGTTAAACGACTGAACAGGGAAAGTTGAAGGCCTGGTGGGTCGTTGATCAGCACGCGTAGCGTGGCTTCTACCCGACCGTCAGGCATCGGATTCGGGGGACGAGGACGGCTCGTCCGTCACCGGCATGGGAAACTTGAAGAACTCGACCCCTTCGCGGCGCAGGACCTCCTCTTCATTGACGGTACTGCTGCCGCGAATATTGCGCGGTTCGCTCACGCCGTAATGGATCTTGAGCGCCTCTGTGGCAAAATCGCTGCCGACGTTATCGAAATTCTTATCGACATACTCGACGATGGCGCGTTTAACGGCTTCGGGATCGACGCGCGTCTTATCGGCAGCCGAGCCGGCAGCCCCGGTGATCGCAAATGTGGAGGGAATGCGCACGATGTTCGTGTCGTCGCAGGTCGGGCAAACGACAAGCTCCTCCTTGAGCTGTTTTTCAAAGGCCTTACGATCTTTAAACCAGCCTTCAAAAACATGCCCGTTTCGACACTGCAAATCGTAAATGATCATAGGGCCGCCGCTCTTCCTGAAAGCCTGTTAGTTATCATAAGCACCTGCCACTTTAAAGAAATTATTGACACAGGGCGCTATTTCAACAAAGAATACGCCGCATTCATTCATCCGCGAGCATTAAAATTCAGATCCAAAAGGGAGCTTTCTATGCATTCGCTGATTAAAACCAGTCTCACACTCATTTTTTTTTGGGCGGCGCTGACCGCACCAGCCTCCGCGGAGAACAAATACGTCAATGAAAAATTCGAACTGCCGATGCGCACCGGCCCGGGCATCGACCGCAAGATCATCGCCCTGATCCCAGGCGGCGCCCAGGTCGAAATGATCAAACACGGCGATGAGTGGAGCGAAGTTTCGCTAGCCAACGGCAAGCAGGGCTATGTGCTGACCCGCTACCTGACCGACGAACTGCCCGCCTCCCTGGTATTGGAGCGACTGCAACACAAGCACGCCGGTCTGCAGTCGAAAAACGAAGAGCTGCAGGCCAGAGCCAACGAACTGACCGCCGAGAACAAGCAGCTCAAAGAGACGCTTTCCGTGACCCAGAGCGAACTCTCCGGTTTGAGCACCGAGCATGAAATTCTGCGAGAGGGCTCGGGCGAATATCTCTCCCTCAAAGAGAAATACGATCAGGTCGTCAAGGATCTTAACGAGACACGCAGCAAGGCCGACACATTTGAAAGCGAAGTGAATAAGCTGTCGCACAAGGAATTCACCGACGGGATGCTCTACGGTGGCGGCATCCTGGTGTTCGGTGTCGTTTTGGGCCTCATTTTCAAGCGCCCCAGGCGCAAGCCATCGTTGATTTAAGCTGAAATATTGACGGATACTTCTATGACGGATGTGCAGTCCGATTTTCTGGTGATCGGCAGCGGCGTGGCCGGGCTGATGTTCGCCCTCAAAGCGGCCCGGTCCGGCACAGTGGCGCTGATCACCAAAAAAGAAGCCATGGACAGCAACACCAACCTGGCCCAGGGTGGTATCGCTTCGGTTTTCGGCGCTCGCGACAGCTTCGGCCTGCACATCGCGGACACCCTGGCGGCGGGCGATGGACTGTGCCACCAGGACGTGGTGGAGAGGGTCGTGCAGACCGGACCTGAGCGTATTCAGGAGTTGCTCGAACTCGGTGTGCGTTTCAACCGGCAGAATCGTTCGACTGAAGGTGAAGTGGTCGCCGAACTCGATCTGGGACGTGAAGGCGGGCACTCCCAGAACCGCATTGTGCATGCCCTGGATATGACCGGCCAAGAGGTCGAGCGCGTGCTGGTGGAGCAGGTGCGCAGCCATCCGCGCATCACGCTTTACGAAAACCATGTCGCCGTCGATCTGATTATCCAGTCCACACGGTTAAAGCGCGGTCTGGTGACGACAACCCACGACGCCTCCTGCTGCGGCGCCTACGTGCTGGAGCGCCACAGCCGCAAGGTGAAGACCTTTGCAGCCCTGATCACGCTGCTGGCCACCGGCGGGTCGGGCAAAGTTTACCTTTACACCAGCAACCCTGACATCGCGACCGGAGACGGCATCGCCATGGCCTACCGGGCCGGCGCCACAGTGGCCAACATGGAATTCGTTCAGTTCCACCCTACCTGTCTCTTTCATCCGGCCGCCAAGAACTTTCTGATCTCCGAAGCGGTGCGTGGCGAGGGCGGCATCCTGATAGACGCCGAAGGACGACCTTTCATGGGAGATTACGACCCCCAAAAGGACCTCGCCTGCCGTGATATCGTGGCCCGCGCGATCGATACCGAGCTCAAAAAGAGCGGGGCCGAGGCGGTTTTTCTGGACATCTCCCACAAAGATGGCGATTTCATCCGCCGGCGCTTTCCCAACATTTACGCCAAATGCCTTCAATACGGCCTCGATATGACCCGCGAACCCATCCCGGTGGTACCGGCGGCGCACTATCTCTGCGGCGGCGTGCTGACCGATATGCAGGGCCGCACCGATATCCGCCGCTTGTATGCCGTCGGCGAAACGGCCTGCACCGGATTGCACGGCGCAAACCGACTGGCCAGCAATTCCCTGCTGGAAGCACTGGTCTACGCTCATGCCGCCTCCGAAGCGGCCATGCACGAAAAAAATGCCGAGAGCCTGCGGGAGATGCCCGCTCCGCCGGCATGGGATGACACCGGTACCAGCGACAGCGACGAAATGATCATGGTGACCCACAACTGGGACGAAATCCGGCGACTCATGTGGAACTATGTCGGGATTGTGCGTTCGGACAAGCGCCTGGAACGTGCGCAGCGCCGTATTGAGATCATTCGCAACGAAATTCAGGAATATTACTGGAATTTCAAAGTGGCACCCGATCTCATCGAGTTGCGCAACATTGCCGAGGTGGCCGACCTGATCATCCGGTGCGCCCGCCACCGAAAGGAGAGTCGCGGGTTGCACTACACCCTGCAATACCCTCGACGGGACGACCAGCGGTGGCAAAAGGATACTATCCTGAGACGCCCTTTTATCGGATAATGTGTCGATTCCGTTCTGAGGTTTCCCGTGATGGAAATCACGGCATCGCTCAGGGTCATGAAATCCTTTTCGGCGACCCTTGAAGTTGCCGTGCCGAGATCCTCGACTGCACGCAGAACAGCGTGCCGACCGTCCGGACACAGCGCATTGCAGCCTCCTGGATTATAGTTATTGTCCTGCGGAGGGGGGCGTACCGGCAGATTCTTAATGGAGGCCGGGCCGGCATTCAGGGACCACCGGCCCGTAACATCGCGATTCACCCGCAACGCAGCATTCTTCCGACTCAATGTGCGACCTGAGTATGGATCGTGGTATAGCTGGCACACGCTTTCCGACCTCGCCCAAAGGAGATCATATGGCCCACGCGATGAACGCCCTGGTAAAAACCAGGGCCGAAACGGGATTATGGCTCGAAAAAGTCCCCATTCCGGATTACGGCATCAACGATGTGCTGATCAAAATAGAAAAAACAGCCATCTGCGGCACCGATGTGCATATCTACAATTGGGACGCCTGGGCTCAGAAAACCATTCCCGTCCCCATGGTGATTGGACACGAGTTCGTAGGCCGTGTGACCGCCGTGGGGAGTAATGTGCACGACTTCGAACCGGGTGACCTGGTCTCCGGGGAAGGCCACCTGGTTTGCGGCCGTTGCCGCAACTGCCTGGCCGGCCGGCGGCATCTGTGCAACAAAACCAGCGGTGTGGGGGTGAACCGTCCCGGCTGCTATGCCGAGTACCTGAGCATCCCGGTGACCAACGTCTGGCATTGCGATCCGGGGATCCCCACCGATGTGCTCAGCTGCTTCGATCCATTGGGCAACGCAACGCACACCGCACTCTCTTTCGACTGCTTGGGCGAGGACGTGCTGATCACCGGTGCCGGTCCGATCGGCTGTATGGCTGCAGCCATTGTACGGCACGCCGGAGCGCGTCATGTCGTGGTAACCGATATCGTCCCCTATCGCCTTGAACTGGCCAAAAAAATGGGTGCCAGCCTCGCACTGGATGTGAGCAGGCAGCGCATCGCCGACGCTCAAAGACAACTGGGTATGAAGGAAGGTTTCGACATCGGCCTGGAGATGTCCGGCAGCCCGGCGGCTTTGCAGGAACTGCTGGCGAACATGTGTCACGGCGGAAAAATCGCCCTGCTCGGCATTCTGCCCCGTGAGACAACCATTGACTGGGATACGGTGGTTTTCAACGGCTTGACCATCAAAGGCATTTACGGGCGCGAGATGTACGAAACCTGGTACAAAATGACCGTCATGCTGCAGTCCGGGTTGAGTATCGACCCGGTGATCACGCACCGTTACCATTATACTGAATATGAAAAAGGCTTCGAGGTGATGCGCAGCGGCCAGTCGGGCAAGGTGATTTTGAACTGGGTGGACTGATGTGATCCGTCTGCGATGCGATCGCTATCCGCCTGTCCCGTGGCGGTCCGACTCGGAATCAATTGAAGCAATGCTCATGTGGGAGAAGAACTATGTACGGGGTAATCAAAGGACACCTGGAAAACGAATTGCGGCAGATCCGCGCAAGCGGACTTTACAAGGAAGAACGCATCATCGCCTCGCCGCAGAGCGCCCGGATTCGGCTTTCCGACGGCCGCGAAGTGCTCAACATGTGCGCCAACAACTACCTGGGTCTTTCCAGCTATCCCGAAGTCATCTCCGCAGCACGCCAAGCTGCCGGAGAGTGGGGTTTCGGACTCAGCTCGGTGCGTTTCATCTGCGGCACCCAGGCCCTGCACAAAAGTCTTGAATCCGCCGTGAGCGATTTTCTGGGCACAGAGGAAACCATTCTCTACTCTTCATGCTTCGATGCCAACGGTGGACTGTTTGAGGTGCTGCTGCAGGAAGAAGATGCCATCATCAGCGATGCGCTCAACCACGCCAGCATTATAGACGGCATACGCCTGTGCAAGGCCAAACGCCTGCGCTATCAACATGCCGACATGGCCGATCTGGAATCGCGGCTCAAGGAAGCCGCGCGTTGCCGCTTCCGCATGATCGCCACCGACGGTGTCTTCTCCATGGACGGCACGATGGCGCGCCTCGCCGACATCTGCGAGCTGGCCGACAAGCACGACGCCCTCGTCATGGTGGACGACTCGCACGCCACCAGCTTCATCGGCCCCACTGGCCGGGGCACGCCGGAGCTCTGCGGCGTGTCGGATCGTGTGGACGTCGTCACCACGTTTAGCAAGGCGCTCGGCGGGGCGACAGGCGGCTGCGTGAACGGGCGGGCGGAAATCGTGGAGTGGCTGCGGCAGAAGAGCCG
>DDYQ01000057.1 GCA_002348005.1 Desulfobacteraceae bacterium UBA2230
TGCGCTATGCCGCACGTCTGGGGTTGATCGATGTCGAATTGTGGAAAGAGTGAGGAGACGACTTCGCACCATCTCGATCGCTCCCAGGAAGTACGCGTACTGCGGTATCCGGAAGCTTAATTCCTTGTGAGGCGAAAGCCGCGCTATTGCACAGAACCCACAGTGAAAAAGACTGCCGTCTGCCGGCTGCGCAGCGGGAAGAAATCCCGGCCGGACCGGGAAACCCCATAAAAATAAGTCAGGCGCTTCATGGACAGCCGCTCGCGATCTTTATATAGTGGCCTCATGGTTGATGGACATTCGGACATTCTGATGTTCGAACAGGCACTTAGCCCTCAAACCGATAAGGAGGCCCCATGATCTCGTCTCCCTGTAAGGACTGCCAGAACAAGAACTTTCCAAAAGATGAGTGTCTCAAGAGCTGTACGCTGATTCAAAACATTCAAAGCCTGCAGCTGTCCCGCAGGGAAAGCAATGTCTACACTGCCGTGGATTTCACGGAAGAGAGCCGCTTTCAGATTGCGTCCCCTTTCGCCAGTGCGCTGAGCATCTGCTGAAGCGAATTGACCTGTCGAAACAGAATGACCTTTCATCCCACGATAGAAAAGGTCTGTCGTTCACTATGGGAAAATGTGCTTTTTTCCTTCATAATGGGATTTTCTCCCAAACTACCGGGATGATCCCGGCCTTTGCGCACTCCTGCGGGCAGGCGCGGCCTTGTATATCCTCCCGCTTGCTGGCACGGCATTGGCCGGGGCACCGCAGAAATGGACCCAACCCATGGCCGATCAAACCAAAAACAATGACAATCCTAAAAGGGAGGTCGATGGATCGCTCCGATCCAACAACGGCATACCGGAATTAACAGCAATGAAAAAACGTGAAAATCGACATGTGGACATCACCGCGATGATCCGCAGCTTACAACGAACCGAAGGTCAGAGCGACTGCTTTCGCCGGGGCGTTATCGAGTGCGACGAACTGAAATGCACCTGGCGGCAATACTGCCTGAGCAAGACAGTCGACGAATATTAAGCGTCACTCCGACCGCTTCTTACTTCTACTCTTTCGTCAGGCCTGTACCCCGCCCCGCCTCAGTCAGATGGCTGCCGTCTGCGCGCAGAGGGCCGGACCTTACAGTTTTCATCCCTTTCGACATCAGCCGGGTCACCCCAAAATCGATCGACGATTTTTTCCAGATTCAGAGACGCATCCAGGGTGTGCGGAACCCAGTGGGGCGGCAGCAGTATCCGGTAGCGCCGCAGGGCATAACGCTCGTCGATGAGCAGCACGATACCGCGGTCCGCCTCGGAGCGTATGACGCGTCCGGCGGCCTGCAGTATACGGTTAATGCCCGGATACTGATAGGCGAATTCGAAACCGCACGCGCTGCGCTGGTCGAAATAGCCGCGGATCAACTCGCGTTGAACACACACCCCCGGCAAGCCCACCCCTACAATCACGGCGCCGGTCAACCGTTCGCCCGCAAGGTCGATGCCTTCCCCGAAAACACCGCCCAAAACCGCGAAACCAACCAGCGTCTCGGCCAGGCCGTCTTCGAAAGCGGCCAGAAATGCATCGCGATCGGCCTCGGTCATTTCAGGACGCTGCACCAGAGTACGGATATCGCCGTGATCACGGCTGAATTGCCCGTGGACCATCTGCAGGTATGCGTAAGAAGGAAAAAAGATCAGGTAATTGCCTTTGCGAAGTCGCACCAGTCGTGCGCTGGTGCCGCTCACCGCCTTGCAGGATGCCTCTCGGCGGCGGAAAAGAGTCTGAATGCGAGTTTCTGCGATGATCGCCAGGTTGCGGGCCGGAAAGGGCGAAGGCACATTCAACCTGCCGGCTTCGCGGGTACAGCCCAGCAGGGTTTGAAAATAGTCCGCCGGTGTAAGCGTAGCCGAAAAGAGGATGCCAGGACCGCTTTGCTGCCATACCTGGCGCAATTGGGGCGCTGGATCGATACAGAAAAGCTGGATACTCCAATCGTCGGGCGTCAGGGCATAAATGGTGCTGTAGCAGGCATCGTACTGTTCGGCCACCCGCAAGAATCGCATACAGTCGAAGAAAAAGGTCAACAGATCTTCACGGAAGGGGGTGCGGACGTTGCGTGCCAGCCAGCGCTCGGCGGCATACGCAAACAGTTGCAGGTGCTCCAGCAGTGCATCCGGACGCGCGCCGTCGCTCAGCGTTCCTCCGGCTTNNGCTTGGCGGCTCCGCCGGCGGGCCGCCGCCATCCATCCGTTGATGCGCCCCAGCAGGCGATACACCTGGGGCAGATCATGCTTCACGGCACGCCGCAGCGCCAGCACGGCGCTCTTGCGCAGCTCGGCCGAAAACATTTCGCGTGCACGGTCCAGAAGATTGTGGGCTTCATCCACCAGCAAAGCGTGCCGCAAGCTGCCGTCCCCAAAGAGCCGGCGCAGGGCCACACCGGGGTCGAAGACATAATTGTAGTCGCCGATCACCACATCGGCCCATTGCGTTAGCTCCAGGGAGAGTTCAAACGGGCAGACCCGATGCCGCCGGGCTACGCTTTCAATCGCAGAGCGGGTCAGGGCGTCAGACCGGAAGGCATCCTGCAGTGCATCGTTGATGCGGTCGAAGAAGCCCTTGGCAAAAGGACACTCATCCGGCAGACAGGCGCTTTGCGGACTCAGGCAAATTTTGTCTTTGGCCGTAATGCTCACCGATTTGACGCGCAGGCCTTTTTCGCACAGCGCATCCAGAGCCGCTTCGGCGGCCAGGCGACCGGTAGTACGAGCGGTCAGGAAGATGATTCTGTGAATGTGGCGCTCGCCCAGGCTTTTGACGGCAGGATAAATCGCCGCCATGGTCTTGCCGATTCCCGTGGCCGCCTGCACCAGCAACTGACCGCCGTCGCGCAGCGCCCGGTACACCGATACGGCCATGGCGCGCTGGCCGGCCCGATAGGTATTAAACGGAAAGGCCGCCGCCGCGATGCTGGGAGCGCGCACGACGTCCCAGCAGGCCTGATCGGCGAACCAGTGCTGATAGTGGTTCAAAAGGTCATCGAAGAAGGATTTCAGCTGCGAAATCTCGAAAATGCGCACAAGTTCGCGATGTCTCCCGCTGGGCGCATGCACATAGGTCAGCTGCACCGCAGTGCGCTTCAGGGACTCTTGACAGGCCCACATGTAGGCATAGCATTGGGCCTGTCCCCAGTGGACAGGGTCAGCGTCGTCCGGAATGTCATCCAGCGGTCTGTGGGTGGTTTTGATTTCTTCGATGACAGTGAGCCGGTCGCGAACAAAAAGGCCGTCGATGCGGCCACCGAGCGCCAGTTCGAACCGTTCGGCAGCAACCGTAAGGTGGACCGGTACTTCGGCCTGATAGTCTTCGGGCCGCTGGCTCTGAATCAAGCGGTGCATGCGGATCCCTTCTACGGCCCGCACTGCACCGAAATAATCCAGACGCAGGTCGCCGCTGCGCAGCACCAGTTCGACCAGCGAACGCACCGCCAGGCGGAGAACCGGCTTGGTCCCAGGAGAGCGATCGGCCGATGGGGAGGCGACCTGCTGATGGTCCTTCAGGGGGCAGGACATCGGAATACTTCGGCTGCAGCCGAAGAGGGCGAGCGATGCAGCCAGATGATGTGGGTCGCTTTCAGCCGTACGGCGCGATCCTGCAGGCGGTTCTCCATCCGGCGGGTGGCCTGAAACCTCCATGGGCTGACGTCATCGGCGGTTTCGGCGAGCATTCCCAGATGCAGGCAATCGGCCACCCACGAAGTGCATTGCGGGTCCACGACCGCCGGCGGCCTCATTGCCGGCGGAACAGCGCAGCCGAGGACCACGGCCCCCAGCAGGAAAACGGCGACAAAAGGTTTCATTCTCCATTCCCGATCGTCGATGTGAAGAAGTGTTGGTATGATACAACCGCCTTGAAAAAGGTGTCAATCGCCAATAGGTCGTTCGGCATCTTGCGGACGGGAACATCCAGACCTTGCAATGGAAAGAGATCCGGGGTAGTGAGGTAGCCTCCTCCGCTCAAACGTAATGGAGCATCCATGCAGAAACGAATCCTCGGCCGTTCGCAAATACCGCTGTCGTCCATTATCATGGGCACCTGGCAGGCCGGCAAGGCCATGTGGACCGGGATCGATGACCGCCAGACCCGCGCAGCCATGCGGGCCGCATTCGATGCGGGCGTGACCACTTTCGACACGGCCGAAGTATACGGCAACGGCCATTCCGAACGCATTGTGGGTCAAGCGCTGGCCGATGTACGCGATAAGGTCGTAATCGCCACCAAAGTGTTCTCCAATCACCTCAAATTCGATCAGGTGACGGCGTCGTGCGAGCGGTCGCTGAAAAACCTGGGAACCGACTATATCGACCTGTACCAGA
>DDYQ01000011.1 GCA_002348005.1 Desulfobacteraceae bacterium UBA2230
CGTCGATGGCGGTCAGGTCGCCGAAACGCAGGGCGAATTTTACTTCCAAATCCTTGACTTCCAGCAGATGACCCATGAACTATCCTTTGTACAGCTTGGGATTGAGTACATCGCGCAGCCAGTCGCCGAAGAGGATGACGACCAGGGTGAAGGTCACCAGCAGAATTCCGGGAAACATGGTGATCCACCAAGACCCGGAAAAAACGTACTGGAAACCGGCCTTGATCAACGATCCCAGAGAAGGTTTGGTGATCGGCATGCCCAACCCCAGAAAGGAGAGCGCCGCCTCGCTCATCACGGCCTGGGCCACCTGGATAGTGGAGATCACCAGCACCGGGGTCAGGGTGTTGGGCAATATATGGCGATACATGATGCGCGCCCGGTTCAACCCGATCACGCGCGCCGCTTCGACATACTCCTTCTTCTTCTCGCCCAGCACCGAAGCGCGCACCGTGCGGGCGTACTTGGGCCATTCCGAAATGCCGATGATGACGATCAGAAGGGGCATGGCCATTTGCTCAAAGCGTCCCACACCGAAGGCCAGTTGAAAGATGGCGCTGGTGATGATGGCGACGATCAGATAGGGGATCGAAAACTGGATATCGGCCACGCGCATCAGCAGGCTGTCCACACGGCCGCCGACGTACCCGGCGGTCAATCCCACCACAACGCCCAGGATGCCCTGGAACAACACCGCGCCGATACCGATGGCCACCGAGGTGCGCAACCCGTAAAGCATGGTGGAGTAAAGATCGCGCCCCTGGATGTCGGTTCCCAACCAGAAGCGCTCCTCGCCGCCCTCCATCCAGGAGGGCGGAAGCTCGGCATCCATCACGTCGATGGTAGCGGTATCGTATGGATTGTGCGGGGCGATCAGGGGCGCCAGAATGCTGACCAGCACCAGAAAAAAGAAGATCGAAAAGCTGGACACCGCCACCGGGTCGCGCCGGAAACTGTAAAGGAAGTAGGATTTCTTGAATCGCTGCCAGGCCTTCATTGCGCTCCCGTGATGCGAACCATAGGGTTGATGAAACCATAGCAAATATCGACGAGGGTGTTGATCGCCACGAACATTACACCCACCACCACCAGATAGGCCACCAGCAGCGAGGTGTCCGAGCGTTCCACAGCCTCCAGGAACATGAAACCCATCCCCTGCCACTGAAATACCGTTTCCGTGAGCAGGGTAAAGGCGAAGAGGATGCCGATCTCCACCCCGAAAACCGTGACCACCGGCAGCAGCGTGTTCTTGAACGCATGCAGCAGCCACACGCGGTAGCGGCTGAGCCCCTTGGCCCATGCGAATTTGATGTATTCGGTTTCCAGCACCTCCATCATCTCCGAACGAATCAAACGGATATAGAGCGGCAGCATGATGGAGGAAAGGGCGATACTGGGCAGCACGAGGTGCAGCAGACCGTCGGTCGTAAGCAAACCGGTGTCCCACCCGCCCACATTGACCGTTTCACCCCTTCCATAGGAAGGCAGCCACTGCAGCTCGACCCCGAAGATATAGATCAGGGCGATGGCCGTCAGAAATACCGGAACCGCCACGCCAATCGTGCTTACGGCCATCACGATCCGTGAAAACCAGGCGCGCGGCCGGATGGCGGTATAGATCCCGACCGGAAAGCAGAAGAGCAAAATGATCACCGTGGAACCGAAAACCAGCTCCAGAGTCGCCGGCGCCTTGGAGATGATCACTTCCAGGGCCGGTTTCTTGTGAAAGTAGGAGATGCCCAGATCGCCCTGCAGGGCTTTCCAGCAGAAGCGGCCGAATTGTACCAGCTGCGGATCGTTAAGGCCCAGCTGTTCCCGCAGGGCTTCACGCTCGGCCAGGGAAACGCGCTCGCCCACCATGTCGCGCACCGGGTCGCCGATATTGTGCTGCACCGAAAATCCGATGAAAGCGATCACCACCATGACCAGGATGGCTTGAACAATACGACGAATGATGAATGCAAACATAAGGTTCCCACATGTTCGGGAGTTCAGCCGGCAGTAAAAAACTTCCTTCAAGACCGCCAAGCGATGTTGCACCGGCGGATGCCCGGGCCGGCGTCTCCGGCGGTTTAGTCGAGAGCGCCCGGCCCGGGCTCGATCCTTGCGAAAGTCTTTCGGGTCCTGCCGACGCGTTCGCGGCTGTTGGCAATGCCTGCCAACAGCCGCGGCAATCACATCTGCGGAACTTGGTTACGCTACTTCCATTCCAGGTCCCCGATATAAGGAAAGTTCATGACGTTGACGATGGGTTTCACATCGATGCCCTGACGGGCGGCGTACGAGTGGTTCTGCCAATGGAATATGACACTGAAGGCATCATCGTACAGGATTTGCTCGATTTGCTGCAACATGACCGTTCGTTTCTTCAGATCGGTCTCGGTCTGACAGGCCAGCGTCAGCCGGTCCACCTCCGGGTTGCAGTAGTTGCCTGAATTATACTGCCCGTAGCCGGTTTCCTTGTTGGGGCACATGGCCAGAAATTCATAGAAGTTGCCGGAATCCTCGGTGTCGGAATGCCAGCCGACCATCTGAAAATCAGCCACCTGCTTGTCGTATTCATCCCAGTACTGTGCTTTGGGCATGGTCTTGAGATTGATTTTGATATTGAGCCTGGACATCATGGCAACGAAGGCCTCGGCAATCTTCTCGTCGTTGACATAGCGATTGTTGGGGGCGATCATGCTGGCTTCGAAGCCTTTCTCGTAACCGGCCTCTTTCATCAGGGCCTGCGCCTTCTTCAGATCGAATTGCGGCACCAAGGCTTCATTGTAGCCCTGGTAACCTTTGGGGCTGAGTTGTCCGGCCGGGGTGGCCGTGCCTCTCATGATCTTTTCGGCGATGCCGATGTTATTGGTGGCCAGATTGATCGCCTGGCGCACTTTTTTGACCCGCAACGGCTCAAGTCGCTTCTGGTTCATCTGCACGGTGATAATGCGGCCTCCGACGTAGGTGGTCAAATCGACCTTGGGGTCTTTTTCGATGCGGTTGAAATCCTGGGGCGGAACCGGATAGATGAAGTCCACGTCTCCGGAAAGCAACGCCGCCACGCGGGTGGCCTCTTCCTTGATGGGCGTCAGGATGATTTTGCCGATGTTGCCCGGAGAATCCTTGTCCCAGTAGTCGGGGTTGCGCTCCAGTTCCATGCGCACCCCCTGTTCACGGTAGGTGCAGCGATACGGCCCGGTGCCGCTGGGCAACGTCTCGTTGGCAAAGGAGTAGCCGGCCTTGACCACCGCGTCCTTGGGTTGCCCCTTGCGGTCGGTTCCTGAATAGAAGACGCTGTCCAGCGGGAAAATGTAGGTGGCCATATTGAGCACCAGAGAGTAGGGCTTGCTGGTCTTGATGTCGACGGTGTAATCGTCCACCATCACCGGTGTTTCGAACGCCTCGAAGAGCCCCTTGAAGTCGACGCTTTTCTTCATTCGGTCCACCGTGAATACCACATCCTTGGCGGTGAAGGGATTGCCGCTGTGAAACTTGACCCCCTTGACCAGATGGAAGCGCATGGTCTGGGGATCGACCTGCTCCCAGCGCTCGGCCAGGCGCGGTTCGAAGGACATGTCCTGGGCGTAGCGTACCAGTGGATCAAACACCCAATGGGAAAACTCCAGCATATTCCCCGACAACTGCTGCTGAATATCCAGCGTTTCGGGGTCCGAAGCCAATCCCAGACGCAAGGTTTTCATCTCGGCTAAGGCTGTGCCGCAAAGCAGCAGCACAAGGGCTAAACACAACAGCGTACGTTTCATATCCTTCCTCCTGTTTTGGGGTCTTTGATTTGGACGATCCGATAACACCGCGAACAGCGGTACCGGTCTGATCACGATGAATTCGAATTTGATTCTGTTCAACAAAGCAGGCGTCAGGCGGTAATTCGGCGGGTGCCCCTGCCTGATCGAAGCCGATGTATGTAAAAAGGCATGTACCCAGTCCACCGCATGCTGTCAAGCGAAACCCCGGCAGCGCGGCATTCCCGGCTCAGCAGCCGGGACAGCGTGGGGTCATGGCCAGTGCCCGGCTCAGAGGTAGTTGATGTAAACCATGCGCGCCAAGGTAATGAATACGACAGCCAGGAAAACCGGCCGGATAAAACGGGTCCCTTTGGTGATGGCCAGGTTTGATCCGATGCGCGCGCCGATCACCTGGCCAACGGCCATCAGAAGTCCCACACCAAACAAGACGCTTCCGGAAAGCATAAAAACAGCCAGGGCGACAATATTGCTCGTAAAATTGACCACCCTGGTGTTGCCCACCGCCTGAGCCATCGAAAGCCCCCTAAAGGCCAGAAAAGCGGCGGTCCAGAAGGACCCTGCGCCCGGCCCGAAGAATCCATCATAAAATCCCAGGCCCACTCCGAAAAGCAGGTAAAACAGATGCCTGGGGAGGACGGCCGCACGCTGCGCATACCCCAGTCGGGGCGATGCCAGCGTGTAGACCAACACCACGCACAGCAGGACGGGAATCAGGTGTTTGAGGAAGCCCGCATCCATCTGCTGGATGGCCCAGGCGCCCAGTG
This sequence comes from Desulfobacteraceae bacterium UBA2230, assembly GCA_002348005.1. The sequence goes on from DDYQ01000011.1 coordinate 4,520, forward strand.
CAGCGCCGATGAAGGTGTAGATGATACCTGCGCACAGCGGTTTTAGCGGCGCCGCACCTCGGCGCGTGTACGTATACGCTGCGGAAAGGGCACCAAAGCTGCCCTGCAGCTTGTTGGTGCCCAACGCGATCTGGGGCGGCAGCCCCACCGAAAGCAGCGCCGGGAGGCTGATCAGTCCGCCCCCGCCGGCGATCGAATCGACGAAACCGGCGAATAGACCCGCGCCGAAGAGAAACAGATAGTTGATCACATTGGGTTCAAAAATGCCCGGCGGCATTGCGCCATCTCCAGAAATTAAATCGCTCGGCCGACGTTCCGGAAAATCTTTCCAGGCCCGTTGAGCGAGTTATCAGATATCGCTTGCGGATTCATCGAGCGCTCTCTTGATGCGTTTGAATCGATACACGCAGGCGCGGATTTCTTCGCCGACGATAGCATTCAGATCGAGTCGCTCGGCGCGGATCACATACTGCCGCGCCTCAAAGATTTTGCCGGCTTCCAGATGAATCCCGGCCAGAAATACAAGGGCTTCCAATTCAAAGGCCGGATAAAATTGAATTTCCGCATCATGCAGGATTCCTTCCAGCACCCTTACGGCATATGGCGCATCACCGCGCAAATCCAGTATCTTGGCGGCTTTGTCGATTTGCTGCATGTAGAAATGCCGTTTATTCATGAACGTCAGGTTCCGGAACCGGCGGGAACAGGCGCTGCGGGTCCAGAAACGCCTTGTAGGAGGTTAACGGCACAGGGTGCCCTCGGTCCGGCCCTCCAGCCACTCCTCGATCCAGTGCAGGGAAGCCTGAATATCGACGCCGGCGCGATCGGCGCTGTCCTTCAGCGATGCTATCAACTCCTGCGTACGTAGGGTGTCCTGCAGCAGTGCGTAGATTTTTGCGCTGCGCAGAAAAAAGCCCACTGCCCTGGCGTGGTCGCCCAACCGGGCATAGCAGACACCCAGAGCCGCCAGATCCTTGGCCACCGAAGGGTAGGCGCCCCCGGCGCGGTCGAAGGTGAGGGCCTCCTGCAGATGGGGCTCCGCTTCCGCGGGTCTGCCGGTTTCAACCAGCAGCCGACCGAGTGCATAGTGCGCGGCCGCTTTGGAAGCATCATCGCCCGCCCGCCGAACGGCCAGCGCTTGGGTGAGCAGGCGCTGGGCCTCTGCCGTTTCGTTGCGCGCCATGGCAATTAAAGCGCGGTTTTTGAGACGCAGTGTCAACAGAAGCGGCGCCGCGCCGGCCAGGGCATCGGCCTGATCCAGCGTGTGCGCCGCTTCTTCCAGCTGCCCGGACCGCACCAGGGCGGCCGCCTGGTTCGACAGCACCCGAACGGCGCCATCACGGTCTTCCAGTTGACGATACACAGCAAGCGCCTCCGTGTAGCTCCGCAGTGCGCCTTGCATATCATCCAACTGATAATAAACGTTGGCCATGCTGTTCAAGCTGCTCGCGATTCCGGGGAGGTTGTCAAGAACGGTGTAGCGTTCATGCGCCTCCTGAAAAAATTCCAGGGCACGCGTATAGCACCCCTGCAGGTAAAGGGCCGCGCCATGATTGAGGGGGCGGTCGACCCGGGGACTCGACCGAACTGTCTCGGCATGGCGTGTACTGGAAGTACAGGCAACAGAAAAGGTGAGCAGGATGATGCTGATTAGGAAACGGTAACGGTGCATTCAGACTCGCAGTCAAAAGGTGCCTTCTCGAAGATGTCCGGCTTATACTCTTATTCCTGCTGCAAGTCAAAAAAGATGGCGCCTTGCGGACCTTTTCCGGCGTGGGGTCTTTATTTTACCTGCGGAAGTGATAAACCGACAACATGAATGCCCGGCTATTATACCCGCCCTTCGCCGATCCGACCCAACCCTACGCCGCTTTGCCGGCGCTAAAGGGGTATCTGCGCGCAAACGATTTGGATGCCGAGGTGATCGACCTGAACGTCGAGGCGGCCCATTTCCTGCTGGATGCTTCGCGGATCGAGGCAACGGCCGGCCACCTGGCCGAACGCTTCGCCCAACTGAACGGCCGCACACAGCTGACCGGCCTGGAGCAGATAGAGTATCTGGGGCTGGATGGAGCCCGACCTGACGCGCTGCGCGGCCTTGCGGAAGAGTCCGCGGTCGTGAAGAACTTTCAACAGGCCGATCAATTTTACAACCGCCGGCGATACCGAGCCGCGCGTGATCAGGCCGAGGGCGCCCTGGCGTGCCTCAGCGCCATCCATTTTCCATACGCCTTTTCCTTCAACCGCGCGGCGCACACGGCCGTACCCTGGAGCCTGCCCCTGCTGGAGGGATATTTCAACCAGCGCCGCAGCCCTCTGGATGCTTTTTACCGCCGGCTGATCGCCGGTTGGCGGCTGGGGTCGGAAGATGTGGTCGGCATCTCGCTCACCTTTGTGAGCCAGCTTCCCGAAACCTTCTACCTGCTTCACCTGATGGGTCAGGCCGCCACGGGCGCCTTTATCATTCTGGGCGGCACTTGTGCCCAGCAGATCCTGCGCAGCGCGCCCGAACCCGTTCAACATGCCGTCCTGAACCTGGTCGATGCAGTCTGCCCTTTTGAGGGCGAAGCGTGCCTGACCCGGCTGCTGGCGCTCCTTGAATCCGCTCCGCCGGGCGAAAGCGCCGAACGGCGCTTCGATCGCCTGCGCAGCGTGCCCAACCTGTGGCTGCGCAACCCCATAAACGGCCGCCGGCACGCCGGACCGGTACAACGCACCGATCTGACCCGCTGTCCGCCGCCCGACTATGCCGACCTGGATCTGGACCGTTATCTGGCCCCTTCGCGCACCCTGCTGGTCTCACCCACCCGCGGATGCTATTGGAACCGCTGTTCTTTTTGTGATTACGGCCTCAACCGCTCGGGACTGCATCATTATCGCGAGATGGCGCCGGACGAGGCCGCCCGGCAGCTCAAATGGCTTTCCAGAAAGCACGGCGTGAAGAACTTCTATCTGTCGGTCGATGTACTGGCCCCCAAATTCGCCTTGGGCCTGGCGCAGGCCCTGATCGCGCAAAATGCCCGTATCCGCTGGGCAGCCGATTTCCGCATCGAACCCTATTACACTCCTGAGCGCTGCGCGCTGCTGTTCAGATCCGGATTGCGCGCGGTGGCCTTCGGCGTGGAGAGCGGTTCAGACAGCCTGCTCAGGACCATGCACAAAGGCATCACGGTCAGCGCCATCCGCCGGGTCAACCATGCTTTTCACGGGGCCGGAATCGCCACAGCCTGGATGACCTTCAGCGGGCATCCAGGCGAAACGGCGCGCCAGATGGGAGCGACGCTCCGCCTGCTGCAGTCGCAGCAGGCGGCCGTCGACCTGTTCATCCTGGGACGCTTCGGCCTCACCGGGGATTCCCGCATCGCCACCTGCCCGGAACAGTATGGGCTACGGGCCGTTTACTTCTGCCGGGGCGACGACTTCCGGCTTTTCCCACTTTTCGACGCGCCTTCCTCTATCGCGCCCGGGAAGGCAGGCGAACTCGAACGCGAGGTCCGGAGGCTCTCGAGAACCTACGCACTGGACCACTACCCGTGGGCCGGCGCCATCTCGACCCACCACACCTTCCTTTACTTTCTGAAATACGGACCGGCAGCGTTCCGCAGCCAGGGCGGCGGCCGGCCGGCACCCCCCCTGACCCGCCGGTCCAAAGGGAAACGCCCGCCTCCGGGCTTGACCATGCAATCGGCGTTCGACGTCGATCGAATGCACTCCGATCAGCGGCGCCGACTGCAGCGCTTCTGGCAGCGCGCCCTGTCCATGCAAAAAGATGGCACGGCCCCTTTGGATGAAGACTACTTTATTGCTGCTTTGGAGAAGTGGCCGGCCGCGAAACGTTAGCCGGCGTGCATTCGCATTACTCGCTGTCGGGCGAACCGTCTGCGGCCGGTACTCGGTTCCGAGGCCTGCAAACATAGGCCCACGGGGACTATCAGCCTTCCAGCGCGGACCGCTTGCTGTCGTGCAATGCCATCATGGTCAGCAGGGCAGTGGCGCACAACTGCTCCTCACCGGCCAGACGGTTGAAGACATCCGATCGGCACACCGTCAGCGTGCGCCCGGACTTGATCACCTGACCTCGGCCGACCAGCATTTCTCCTCGCCCGGGTGACATCAAATTGAGCTTGAACTCTACACTTAAAACATTGGCACCGGCCGGCATCAGGGAATGGGCGGCAAATCCGGCCGCATTATCGGCCAGGGTGGCGATGATGCCGGCATGAAAGAAGCCGTCCTGCTGGGTCAGATCAGGTTTGAAGGGCAAGTGAATTTCACAAAAACCGGCTCCGGCGACCGCAAGGCGCGCACCGATGAATCGCATGAACGCCTGGTCGTTAAAACTGTGTTCAACGCGCGATCGAAAATCCGGGTCTTGAGGCAGAAAGTTCATTGTCGGCTCCGTTTGTTTCGTAAGCTCACTCAAGCGGAAGCGTCAAGGGTTGTTTCCCTTGGAATCTTCGAGATGCGCACCCGCTGCACTTTGCAGGCTCGGCGATTCTGGCCGTGAGAGGCCGAGCCGATAGGATCGGCCTCTCACCGGCCGCTTCCAACCCGCCACGCAATCACCTGTGCAACACGCGGCCGATGTCGTCGAGGTGAAGCTGCGCGTGCTCGAAAGCCCAGCGCAGAAAACGCTCCAGCCGTCCCGGTCCGTGAAACGGGTGCCAGCCCTCGCGGTCCAGATCCGTCTCGTGCATGGCCGCCACCTTGAGCACGGTCTTTTCGCGCACCGCCTGAAATCGGGCGATCAATTCGGCAAGGCTGAGTCCCTCCAGCTTTTGAGGCTGGATGCGATTGAAGCGTTCGATATCGAATCCCTTGGAGGCATCCGGAATGCCGGCCATGATGTCGCTGAACAGCCGCTGCATCGATTGTTCGATGGTGACCAGGTGGGCCAACACCTGGCGGGCGGTCCAGGAAGCGCCTTCATGATAAACCTGCGTGTTCAGTTGCGCCGGGGTCAGTGCTTCGAAAAATGCAATCGTCCGGGCAGCGTTATTTTCCAGCCCTCGGATGATTTCTTCTTTTCGACCGGACATGGGGCCTCCTTCTTAAATTCACCGGCGACACACCTACCGGGAACGCTTGCGAAAACCGCGGATCACCCATACCGCCCCCCAGGCCACGGCCACAACACCCGCTCCGGCGTAAGCAAACCTCTCCCAACCGCTGTGCCAGGGCTGAAAATAGGCGGCGGCAAATCCGATCCAGATAGCCGAAGCCAGGATCGCCAGACGCATTTTGCCTGGAACAACCGGAATCCGGGACCGTAGCGGCGGCCTTGGCGGTGGATGCTGGGGGCGCTGAATGATGCGCGGGATGACGAACAATCCCACCAGGATCAAGAGGATCAGCAGAATTTCCTGAAGACCGGACAAGGCGAGCCCTTTCGGAGAACGTTTGTTAAATAATCTCGTGCTGTAGCACACCCGGCGGCACCGCGCAAACCGCAGCTTGACCGGTCGTGATACAGCATGGCTGAACAACGGATCGCCGCCCCTCTACCCGCCGAGTCTACTCCTCGACAGCCGCCCAGGTAAAAACACCGTCTTGCAGCAGGAGGTTGCAGGTGCGCGCCACGCACATCACGGTTGGGCGCAAGACATTGAGCAGCAGAAAATCGAGACCGGCGGCGGCCAGCATGGGCACAAACACGCTTTCGACCGCGCTTTTACGGGCGGCCGGGGCGCGACCCGAGGTCAAGTTGGACAATCCTGCGATGGTGCGCACCGGAGCACCCAGAAGCTCCGCAAGATTGCGGATCAGCGCCAGCAGAGCGCGGTTGTGGCGCATCCCATTCTCCCAGGAAAGCGGCGCGACCACCGGGTCGATGATCAGACGCCCGGGTGGCAGGCCGGCGGCGGTATAGCTTTCGTACAGGGCAACGGCCTGGACCATCATCTCATCCTCTTCGATGGGCACCCGGCTATCCGGATAGAGCAGAAATCCGATGATGTCGGCATCGTAGCGCATTGCCAGAGGCAGCATGCGCTGCAGCCGCGCCGGCTCCAGTGAAAAACCATTGATCACCGGCCTGCGCCGGCAGGCGGCAAGACCCGCTTCCAGGGCCAGCGGGTTGGCCGTATCCAGCAGGAGCGGCAGGTCGGTGACCGATTGGGCCGTTTCGACCAGGAAAGTGAATCGCCCACAGGGGTCGCGCGGCAACGGACCGGAGTTGATATCGATGAACTGCGCACCGGCTGCTGCACACTGGCGCACCCGTTCACGGATCGGTTCGGGGTCGTAATCGGCCACGGCCCGGGCGATTTGCGGATCGACGATGGTCAGGTTGTCGGCCACCAGGCGCATCGGGCCAGTTCCCTTCCTGCGGCAGGTTAACACATATGGGCGAAACGAGAAGCTCAGAGCCGTTTTACACCGCAGTTTACGCATTATAAAGTGAAATGCACGGCCCGGATGACGGTCGGTTCGATGCGGGTTTATCGCAGAACCTTCGCGATTGCGTACCGCAGGCTGAATCCTCCGGAATGGCTGCAACAGGATCCAGCAGCGTTGACAACCGGGTGATTAAAACGCTACAGGGGACTTTTTGCGAACCTCAGGAATGGTCATATTGTTTTAAGCGGTTCAATCCGTTGCCAATGAAAGGAGTCTTCCATGGTCAAACTCGAAACCAGCATGGGCGACATCGTCCTCGCCCTGGACCCTGAAAAAGCCCCGCGTACGGTGGAGAATTTTCTTTCGTATGTCACGTCGGGACATTATGACGGCACCATATTTCACCGTATCATCGACGGCTTCATGATCCAGGG
>DDYQ01000241.1 GCA_002348005.1 Desulfobacteraceae bacterium UBA2230
CATCGTTGGCGGTGAGGCAGAGACGAAAATAGTGCGGCATTTTCAGAATGCTGCCGGGCATGATGAACACGTTCCGGTCGGCCAGGAAATTGAAGAGCGCGTCACCGTCGCCTCCGGGTGCCCGGGCAAAGATATAGAAAGTGCCCTGAGGCCGAACCAGACGGTAGCCCGACTCGCCGAGGACGGTGCAGAGGCGATCGCGCCGGCGGGCGAGGGAACCGATGTCGATGCCGAGTCCTTCCAGTTCCGGAACGGCGTACTGCATTATCGCATTGGGGAAGGTCCATCCCAGCGCCATCTGGGTCGTGAAGAGCGCGTCACGCAGTGCGGCGCGCTCGTTTTCAGGCATCAACGGGGATAGGGCCAGGTAGCCGATACGCTGACCCGGAGCGAGCAGCACCTTGCCGTAGCTGTAGTCGATCAGGGTCCAGGGATAGACCGCGGCCGGGCTGACGAAGGGTGTCTCGTCGAAACGGATCCGCCGGTAGGGTTCGTCGGAGAGCAGGAAGATTCGCCTTCCGTTGATCCGGGAGCTTCTCTCCAGAAGTTCGGCAAGGGCTTGAAGCCGCTCGCGGGTATAAATCCGGCCCGTGGGGTTGTGGGGCGAATTCACCACCACCATCCGCGTTCGCGGTCCGAGGGCGCTGGCGATGCCATCGATATCCAGATCGAAGGTCTCGGCCTCCAGCGGAACCTCTACCGGGACGGCGCCGGAGAGGCGAAGCATGGGTTCATAGCAAAACCACCCCGGCAGCGGGATGACCACTTCATCCCCTGCATCCAGGAGCAGCCCGAAAGCCAGTGCGATGGCGCCGAAGGCACCTGCAGTCATGGCGAAGTCGTCGGGCTCGAAGGCAAGACCCAGTTCGGCGCCGAGCCGCTCAGCCAGAAAGGCGCGCGGTTCGTCTTCGTTGCTCTTGTAGGCGAACCAGTTCTTGTCCTGCGGGACAGCGTGACGCTGAATGGCTTCCACCAGGCCGGGTAGCGGAAATTCGTGGGGGTTCCCAAAGGTGAAGTCGCAGATATCCGGGTCTCCCCGCCGTTCACCGTAGCGCGGGCCAAGGAAAAAATCCTTGACGGCGGCGAAACAATCGGCGGCCGCAACGGCACGATTTGAAATGATGCCCACACCGTTCTCCTTTAGTTCCGGCGCATGGCAGGGAAGCTGCTATTGCCCTGCCGGCTCTGCACGCGTGGTGCGGGTGTCTTTCAAGCAGAAGCGATCCGTCTGTAGACATTGCGGTAGTCGGCGTAAAGGTCGCGTATCCGGCGTTTCAACTCCTTTATCTTCCGGGAGTCATTCTGATCGGCCCATCGCGGTTCGCTGATGGAAAACAAGGCGTTGCTCAGATCGTCGATGACGTGTTCAGTGGCCAGGCACCATTCGTCGGTGCAGGTATTGGCCATCTCGGAAGCCTCCTGGATGTCGGTCTCCAATTTCCGGAGGGCGTTCTCCAACGCGCTTAAGTAGGTCCGCCAGGAACTCGCCAATTCCTGTTGAGCCTCATCTTTGGGCATGGACATGTCAAGCCTCCTTTCAAGCGGGATGTCGCGATCCAAACGATCGCCCGGCACAACGGCCCCCGCCCTTTTTCCGACAGGTTGCACCGCCGCTGCGTTTGCCGGTCCGTCGATCGCGCGGTAACTCCGCCAAAATACCCACCCGATCACCCCCGCCGCCATGGGGTCGGACACGTATATTCCACGCCATGGCTCAGTACGCCCCTCGATCGGTTTCTTCAGCATCTCGCCGTGCAGGGTCTCGGCAGCAGCCCGGTTCGACATGCCCTTCCGGAAGCCGTCATTCGGGCGAGGTCCGAGCGTCGGCTGAATGGAAGTCACCCAACCGGGGTGTGTTGGTGAATGCGAAGTTTCCATGAGCCGCCCGACCGGATGTACGTACTGCTGATGAGCGCAACGTAAGGTTGAGCCCCTTCGCGCTGCGCCGTAACCCTGTAGGTCAATACGCCTGCCGCCTCTCCCAGAGGAATAACTCTGGAATCATCGACCTTGAAGTGCTTCCAGGGTTGTACAGACAGAGAATCCAGGATCGGTTGCTTTCCCTCGAGAACCATGCCGCCAGGAAAGAGCATCACGGCATCTTCGTGCAAGACATCTGCGTAAAACCGAGTGGCTGCTCCCTGCTCAGATGACGCGAGGGCGTTCCACCCCTGGATTTCCAGCTCAAGTAATTCATCCAAGATCTATACCTCCTTTGCTTGCCGGGCTGACAACCTTCGCCCGCTTTCATGAGGTCATGGCAGACTGCGGCACCCAGCGTCTGAAGATGCGCACAGGAGTATCCTGGCGCCATGATGAAAGCCGCGTGGGGCCCCGCAGATGCTTTTCCTACTCGTGGTGCAGTCCGTAGATGGCCTTCAGCAGTTTGGCCGAAGAGGCTGTTTTGTTGACCAGGGATTCCGCGCCGGCCTGCAGGAGGGTACGGGCGATATGCTCGTCTTCGTGCATTGAAAGGCCGATTATCCGTATGCGCGGCAGCTGGGCTTTAATTTGCCGAGTGGCTTCAATGCCGTCCATTCCCGGCATGGAGATGTCCATAATGATGACGTCCGGCCTGAGGTGGTCTGCAAGTTCAAGGGCTTCCCGGCCGTCGGCCGCTTCTCCCACCACCTCGATATCGGGTTGCCCCTGGACCAGGCGTATCAGCCCATCGCGCATCACCTTGTGATCGTCGGCAAACAGCACGCGTATGTTTTCTTTTTCTCTGAGCGGCGGTCCCGCCGGGCTGTTGAGGCTGTATACGGCTTCGGTTGAATCCTCTGCTTTGTATCTGGAGCTGCCCAGTATGAGCGGAACGGTTAAGGTGAATCGGCTGCCCTTCCCTGGCGTGCTCTCAATTTTGAAGGACCCGGCGATAGAGTCTGCACGCTCCTGAATGCTCAGCAGTCCCAGTCCTCCTTTGGCCGAGGGTAAATTGAGGAAGGAGGGATCGATCCCTCCGCCGCGATCGCTGACGGTTAGAACAATTCCGCCGTTACGATTGGAAAGCGTCACATGAGCGCGCTTGACTCCGGCATGCTTGACCACGTTGTACAACAATTCCTGGGCGGCTCGGAAAAGAAACACCTTCAGAGGGGTGTTCTCTAATGCGAGACGGGCATCGGCGTCCAGCACGACATTCAGCCCGAACTGCTCGTGCATCTGCCGCCCCAGCCACTCCAGGGCGGGTACCAGGCCGGAGTGGTGAAGCACGGCTGGGCTCAGTTCGTGAGACAGTCGCCTGGATTTGGTGATCGACGCTTCCAGAAGCTGCTCCACGTCCAGCAATTCAGGCACTTCCGGCAGCTCCTTGCGGACTGCCTGGAGTATCATACGGGCGGCGGCCAGAATCTGCTGCAGATCCTCATGCAGCAACGAGGCAATTCGCCGCCGTTCGCGCTCCTCGGTCTCGATCAGTTCCACCGCAAGTTTCTGAAGTTCTCTGGAGCGGGCTTCGGCCACCTGTGTTCGTTCAGCCACTTTTTGTTCAAGGGTTTCATTCAGCTGCCGCAACTGCGCCTCGGCCGCTTTCAGGTTCTCGATGTCGGTGGCCGTGCCGAACCATTTGACGATCCGGCCGTTGTTGTCACGGGCAGGTATCCCGCGGCTCAAATGCCAGCGGTAGCTGCCATCCGCCAGCTGCACGCGGTGCTCGACCTGGAATGTTTCGCCTGCCCGATAGGCTTTCTTCCATGCCTCGCGCGTGGGTCCCTCGTCTTCCTCATGCAGAATGGGGTTCCATCGAAGGGTTCCGTCAGCCCTCGGTTCGAGGCCCTGATACTCTTTGTATCTCACATTGTAGTAATCCACCTGTCCGTCGGAGTTCGCCGTCCAGACAAGTTGCGGCATGCTGTCGGCCAGCTCCCTGAAACGCTTTTCACTTACCCGCAGCGCCTCTTCCATGCGCTTGCGCTCCCCGATATCCTGGTACCCGATTACCCCGCCGATGATGTCGCCCTCTGAATTACGGATGGGTGCAGCGGTGCACAGGATAGGGATTCTCCTGCCGTCGGGCCTTCGGATGATCCACTCTTCCTGCCTGACCAGTTCTCCCTTTTGAACAGCTCGCGTCAAGGGCAGCGATGCGTTTGCGGCAGGCGTTAGGCCATCGGCATGAAAGATTTCCCATGTCTCGGCATGCTGATCGACCGCGATGCCTTCGAGGTGCTCCCGCGACTTGCCTGTGACCTCAAGGCCATAGCGGCTCACGGCGCTGATGGTCGCATCCGGTGCATCGGCGATGACGATTCCCATGGGGATGTGTTCCATCATGGCATCGAATATCCGACGTCGTTCATCGGCCGCGGCCAAGGCATCGCGCAGTTGTTCCTCGGCCTGCTTGAGTTGTTCGATGTTCATCGCAACGCCGAACCAGCGAATGACATGGCCCTGAGGATCGCGGATTTGTCTGCCGATCACCCTGAACCATTCGTAAACTCCGTCATGGCGGCGGACCCGGTAGGCCAGATCATAGGGTGCGTTGTCTTCTACGGCGGAGCGCCAGGCGGCAAACGCTTGGGGTCGATCTTCGGGATGGAGCAGCGCGTTCCAGCCGTTGCCGAGATGCTCGGACATCGGCACGCCCGTATAGTCCACCCACTGCTGACTCTGATAGTCACAATAGCCGTCCGGGCGGGTGGTGAAAACCATGCCGGGTATCGACTCCAATGTTTGGCGATGGAAGGATTCACTCAGCGCCAGCGCCTCCTCGGCCCTCTTGCGGTCGGTGATATCGCTTGCCGAGGGGACCAGATAGGTAACGCGGCCGTCCGAATCGAATATGGGTGACAGCATGAAGTCGATGGTCCTGAGTTGACCTTGTGCGGCACGAATCACCGCGTCGTAACGGCTGCCCTGTCCGTGGGCGGCACGTCCAATTGCGTCACGCAGGCGTTTTTGTTCACCGGCCGACCAGGACCACCAGTAGCAGGATTCGAAAGGTTTGTTTATAACATCCTGCGGTTCAAGATCGGCGACCTCCAGTGCGTTGCGGTTCGCTTCGATCAATATGCCGTCCGGGGTCATTAACCCGATCATCGCGACCATACTGTTCAAGATATTGCGCAGATGCTGCTCGCTTTGAAGAAGGGTCCGCTCAATTTTCTTCTGCTCGGTGATGTCTCGGCTCACGACGACCGATCCAACGATTTTGCCGTCATGATCTCGAATGGGACCGAAGCTGTAACTGCCCGTCCAGCGCTCACCGGTGTCCCTGCGCATCAGGTTGAACACGGCGTTAGAGGCTGTTTCGCCGCGCAGCGCTCGGGGGATAGCACACATCTCGGCGGGTGCAGGTTCTCCATTTTCCAGGTATATTTCCAGAGTGTCGGGGGATCCGGCGAAAGCTCGCGAACACTCTTCTTTGTTCCTGAACCGGTGAAAGGTTGCGAATGCATCGTTGAAATCGAGCAAACGCCCTTCCGCATCGGAAATGAGCACCGCATCGGTCATGCTGGCGAAAGCGGCATCCAGTTTGGCGCGGCTTTCCTGCAGGATTTTCTCGGCCCCCAGTATTCTGGCGGTGTTTTTCTTTTCACGCCGAATGAGCTGAATGCTTTCGAAAAGCAGGCCGAACAGGACCACAAGGGAGCTTGAGGTGGGAATGGCGCGCGTCAGGTACCATGACGGTTCATAACGGCTCATCCCGCCTAAGGTGCAGGCGACGCCCAAAGCGAATCCTGCCTGGGCAATGGCGGTATATCCGATGAGGGCATCGCCGGTCTTGATATAACAGCGTGTCGACAGCACGGCGCCGGCCATCAATAGAACTGTCAATACCGCATTCCAGACAATAAGGGGCGGGGTAAAGCCGCCGGATGCGGTGACCAGCGCGGGCAGGAATTGCTCGGCCCGCACCCCGAGCATGGATGCGATCACCAGAAACAGGATCCAGGCCGCCGTCCAGATTGTCAGACGCAATTTAACCAGCGCCTCACGTCCGGGCCTGCGCACCAGGACGGCCACCAGCATGCAGGCACTGAAGACAGAAAGGCCGATCTGGACAAACCATGCCGGGGTGCCGGGATTTTCTGCGATCAGGGAGCCTCCACCCGGCAGCAATCCGGGCCATGCCAGGGCATAAAACACCAGCAGGATGCCGAGTGCGGATGTGCCGATCCCGATCCAGAAGGAAGCGGTATCCTGCAGCACCTGGGATCGCCCGATCGCCAGAACGGCCACCGAGAGCAGAACCAGCGAATTGAAGAGGCTGATCACGGGAACAAACCAGGGCAGGGCGGCGACAGCGGTGCCGGGTCCCCGCTGGCTGGAAGCCAAAACAGCCATCAGGACTGCGAACAATATTATCGCGGCGGCGGCTACTCGGTAAACGCGGTTTTTGTGTCTATTGCGGCAAACTTCCGGGCACCCGTTCTCGCGGGAAGGCGTGGGTCGTTCTACGTTCATAGCAAGATCGTTTGAATCGCTTCAATTTTGGATCCGGATCAGGTGAAGAATTCCGCATCGCGGCGCAGATTCTGCAGATCGTTCCAATCCGAGGACCATATAGGAGAATCTGAATGGATGCCACATAAATTTCCGGGCCGCACGGCCGCAGATGCAGCCGAAGCAGGGACTTAGGCAGGCTAGCCATCAGCGAACGCGACCCGTCACGCGGGCGTCGCCTCGCTTGCATTGGGATCTGTACCCAAAAGGTATTCTTCGTAATTGCTGAGACCGTCCCCATCGGCATCCGAACCGGCGTCCGCATAGGTGTCATTTCTGAACCCGTGGGCTTCTTCCCAGTCGTCAGGCAGCCCGTCGCCATCGGCATCGTCAGGGTCGCTGCCGGCCGCATCGATAACCTGCCACGGGATCTCGCCGGAAATCTCGAACGCCATGTCACCGTCCAGATCCAACGCGAGCAGGGCGGTGAGTTCAGACAGCACCGTCACCCTAAGCCGTGCACCATTGGCGCCGGTAAGCTGCAACTGGCCGTTTGAAGGGTATGCAGGATCGATGTACTCATAGATGAGTGGCTGGGTGGTGGCGACGTCGAGGTAGCCGTGGGTTGAATCATAAAAGCGCCCGCTGATGGTCTGCGAAAAGGTTTGAGGGTCCACGTTGGCCACATGGGTGACGACGTTCTCCAGCTTGTACATTTGCAGGGTATCGTTGTCCTGCATGACGGTGTTGAGCGTCAGCGTCTGGCTTCCGTCGGCATGGCGCTGGTCGCGCAAGCTGCCATCCAGGAGCATATGGGTCTCCGGCGCGGTGACGGTAACTTTATGGAAGGTGAATGTCGAGTCAATGGGCATCCAGCGGTCGGGTGGCCGGAATGCATCGTCGATGCGCCACTTGACCGCGCCATTGATTATTGTATCGTCGTTATGGCAGGCGTCGAAGGGTATNNGTCGTTATGGCAGGCGTCGAAGGTTATGGTGACATCGCCGGTGCCGTTTTCCTCGTAAACGGTGCCCTTGAATATGATCGCGCCGCTGGGATAGCAGGGCACTTTTTCGTCGATACGGGTGGCCGCCGATATCGATGATTTGCCCCCAGGATGGTACATTTCGGTTGCGTTTTCGAGCAGCGTACGCAGTCTGTCCATAAATGGCAGCATGCCGTAGCTGTAAGCAGCAGGTGCAGTCGAAAGGGCGGAGACGGGCGACAATTCGGTTATATCTCCGGTTCCGAAAGCATAAGACGCCATAAGAGTGGCATTGGATTCAGTTAAAACGGCAGGCTCCGTCTTCCCTGTATATATCAGCTTGTCTGGTTCCTTATCCCCACCGCCACCTCCGCCTCCACAGGAGAAAATTACCAGCATCGAAAATGCGGCGACAGAGCTGAAACAAATTACCGTCTTTAATTTTCTCATGATAATTTCCCCCTTGTGAGAAGCTGCACCCTTTCAGATCATTGCGGCGTCGCAGAGTACAAAGAGACCGATAGCGGCTCGGACGTGACTGTGGATATGAAATCGGGGCAACCTGATAGAGAAGGAAAGTTTTGACCCCAGCTTGTGGCGGCACCGGTGATGAACCGGGTTTTTGAAGCAGGCCGGTTCATGTTTCCTCCGAAGGTTAAGCAAGCGAGGATGGAGATAGTGATAATGTACGAGTTAAAAGACGCTGAGGTCAATAAGATTCTTTGGCTTCAGCCTGGTCAGCGCCAGGCATGCCGCAGGCCGTTGCGCCGGGATTTAAATCTGCAACCGATGGAAGGCGGATCGCAGGCACAAGGCCCCTTCCGGCGGCTATTGTTTGCCGTCCGTCTTGAACAGGGTTTCGATGCGGCCGACGATACCCCTCATGAAAAGCACCATTCCGGGTACACATCCCAGGAAATAGGCCATCTGTTCGAGATGGCTTTCCCCCAGACCCCATTGCGACAGATAAACGCGAAAGACCAGGACGAGCAGCAAACCATAAAACAGCATTTGGGTTGAGCATCTGAAAAGACGTGCTGACAGGGAACGCACGGTGATGCATCGCCGGAGGGACAAGGCGATCGCGGCGATGCCGGCAAGCAGGGCCATCCAGGACCGGGTGAAAAATGTCACCGACGCCGCCCCCATGATGGCGGCCAGAGCACACAACCCAAGGGTTTGCATGCTGCATTATAGTTCAGGATCGATCCAAAGTACAACCGATCCGCAGTTTTTCTGATCCGAACCGAAGCCCGTCGGTGGACCGGCCGGCCTGATTAAGGCAGCGGATTCTCCCGATCGACATCCTGTTGGAAATCGTACACGCCCAGACGTTGAAATGTCATGCCGGCTTCAGTGAAATCACGGCTAATCTGTTCAATGGGAACGTCGGCAAACTCGCCGCGCTCGCGCAAATACTCCATGTGTTTGTTTCCAAGCAGGTCGAAGGGGTGATAAATGGAATCGCAGCTTCCATCGAATTCAAGTGGTTTCAACTGGAAGCGCTCACACAGCCCGATGTTGAAAGCCGGCGTTGCCTTGACCCATTTGCCGTCCAGGTAGATCGAGGTGTAGCCGTGCCACAGAAAGATGTCTGTTTTCATATGCGCGCGCATCCGGGCGGTGGAAAGGTGATTCCTCACATCGGCGTAGCCCAGTTTCGCCGGAATCCCCAGACCCCGACAGCATGCCGCCAGCAGGACAGCCTTGGGCACACACCATCCCCGGCCGATTTGCAGCGTGGCGCTGGCCCGCAATCCGTCGATCGAAAGATCGATGATGTACGGATCATAACGAATGTCATCCCGGACCGCATAGTAGAGCTTTACCGCCTGCTGTGCCGGTGTCGCGGCGCCGTCGCTCCGCTCGTGGATAAACGCCGTGACGGCCGGATGGTGAAAGTCGATCACTTCGGTGGCTTGCAGATACTGCGCAAAATTCGAATTCACGAGTCTTTATTCTCCCTTTGTGTTGGCGTCTCGGCTCCCTTGGGTGTATTCGGGAATCATACGGCAGTGATCAAAAGCCGAGGCGCTTTTGCGATATCCCGAGTTGCGCCCCGACTGTCGGCGATACGCCTGGTCGCTGTCCGCGCAGAATGCTGTCACGCCTGAAACAACTGCTCCCGGCACCAGGGGCGGCAGTCAGATGTCTTCGGCCATTGCGCGCAATTGCCTAAAAGGGCCAGAACTGGCGATCGTTCCAGATGCGTTCCTTGATTTCACGGTCCAGTTCGGCCAGGAACGAGAGATGGCCCTGCTCCCAGCGCACCAGCCATTCGAACAGCTCCTTCTCGTTGGGATCAACGGCCTGAGCGGCGCGGGCGCCATACACGGCAATGGCGCGCTCTTCCATCAGCACGGCGGCCGAGATTGCCGCGGCTTCGAAATCAGCGGCGGCGATGCGCTGCTTCAGGTCGGGCGTAAGCACCATATCGGCCAGGGGGCGGCCGCCTGACAGACGCTCGTCGAGCCCGGTAAAGCCGCCGCCCGATGCAACGTGCCTGTATTGTTCCTCCAGGATCTGCATGTGCTGCAGTTCCTCTTCGGCCATGGTCTCGAAAAATTCACGAACCGCCGTGTTGGGGGTCTGGGCTGCAACCTGCATGTAAAATGCGCGGCCGCGCCGTTCCAGCAGAATGGCTTCCTTCAGGGCATCTAAAGCATTATCGGGCATCCTACGCTCCTATTCGGCAATGGACAGTCGCAGCGCACCGGCTGCGGTATCCGTGGCAGGGTTCAGATCTATGCAAGGTACTACCATCGGCACGTGGATAGTACAAGTCGGACGAAACAGGATATGCAGCGCCCGGACGGTCGTCCAGGCACGCTGTCAGCCCGTAGGCGTCCGGCCGCTTCGCGGCGTGCCGGGAACAATGCCGCGGGCAGTCCAGATCGAATAAACAATCGTCTCAGCGCCCGGACGGCCGACCGGCGTCGGATGCGTCGGAGTGTGAGGGCGGACGGCGTTGTTAAATGGCACCTTGCGCGGTCACCGCTCCCGCCTCATGGCAGAACTTTCTTCCAGGCGGAGATGGTGACGTCGGCAAACAACCCCGCCTTGTGGTACGGATCGTCGGCAGCGAATTGTTCGGCGGCGGCGTGATTTTCAAGGTCGAGGATGATAATGGATCCGTTCATGGTGTCGTCGGCTGAAATGGTAGGACCCGCGGCAACCAGTTTTTCGCCGTACCGCTTCAGATACTCAATATGGGCCTGGCGGTTGTCCAGTCGTACCTGAAGGTGGTTGAGTTTGTCGATGCAGTGAATCACGAACAGCATGTTTAAATCCTCCTGTTTAACAATGCAGCGTCCGCCCGCGTTTTTCTTCCGGTCGCCACGGGGAACGCAAGACCGATCCAATTTATTCCACGAGAGGGCGAACGCTCCCCGCACCGCCCTCGCATCGTACGAGAGCGAAACCGCTTCAACCCGAATGGTCCCGCCGCACCCGGAGGCAGCAGGTATTGACCCGATGGATCCGCCTATATACCGCTGCGCCGGATCGATGCAACAGAACCTGGAACAAATCACTAACTTCGCTTCGGATCGCCGCCGTTGCGTCAGGCGGTCGGGGCTGCTGCCCCCATTGCCGCCGCTTCGGGTTCTTCCGGTGGCGCCCAGTTCGGCCGGTTTGGCGTTCTAACGGCTGGTTCGTGCAGAAGGCTGCTTGACTTCGGTATTTAAACTCATATCCGTTTGAATCATCCTGTCATGCGTTTTCCAGAAAGTGTAGGGAGCACATAAAATGTC
>DDYQ01000148.1 GCA_002348005.1 Desulfobacteraceae bacterium UBA2230
GTGGGGCTGCGCAAGGGCGTGGTGGTCAATATCGAATCCACGGTGGAGTCGATCAAGAAAGCCGTGGAAGAGGCAGAACTGATGGCCGGGTGCGAGATCTCCTCGGTCTACGCGGGAATTGCCGGCGGGCACATCACCGGTTTCAACAGCCGCGGTATTGTCGCCATCAAAGGACCGGAAATCGTGCAGGCCGATATTGAACGCGTCATCGATGCCGCGCGGGCGGTGGCTATTCCCATGGACCGTGAGGTCATTCATGTGCTGCCGCAGGAGTATATCGTGGACGAGCAGGCGGGCATCCAGAATCCACTGGGCATGGCCGGCGTGCGTCTGGAAGCCAAGATCCACATCGTCACCGGCGCAGTCACTTCTGCGCATAACATTGTCAAATGCGCCAACCGTGCAGGGTTGGATGTCTGCGACATTGTGCTCGAATCTTTGGCTTCGGGTGAAGCGGTGTTGACCGAAGAAGAGAAACAACTCGGCACGGCGCTGCTCGATCTGGGCGGCGGCACCTCCGATCTGGCGATTTTCTGCGGGCAAAATATCAAGCACACGTTCGTGCTGGCGTTGGGCGGCGACAACCTGACCAACGATATCGCCGTAGGGCTGCGCGCGCCGCTGGCCGAAGCCGAGAAGATCAAGAAGAAGTACGGCAGCTGCATGGCCAATGGAATCGGGGCGGATGAGACCATCGAGGTGCCGGGAATGGGGGGCCGCAAGTCGCGCAAGCTGCCGCGCCAGATACTGGGCGAAATTCTGGAGCCGCGCATGGAGGAGATCTTCACCCTCATCAAGCGCGAAATCTACCGCTCGGAAATGGAAAACTACATCTCTTCGGGGATGGTACTGACCGGCGGCACGGCCCTGCTCGACGGCGTCACCGACATCGCCGAAGCCGTTTTGGGCGTGCCCACCCGGTTGGGCAAACCGCGCGGGATCAGCGGCTTGACCGATGTGGTCAACAACCCCATGTACGCCACCGGCGTGGGGCTGGTGATGTACGGGGCACGCAAAACACCGGTCAAGAAGTTCCGTATCCGCGACCGCAATATCTTCAACAGCATTATTCAACGCATGAAGAAGTGGTTCAAGGAAGTGATCTGACGACCTCCGGCTATCTGAACGGAGTGACCGACGCAGGACAAGGGGAGAACCTTACACCATAGTAAAAAGGGGGAGACAAATGGCTTTCAGTTACGTGGAACCGGAGAAAACAGCCAAGATTAAGGTTATTGGCGTGGGCGGCGCCGGCGGCAACGCCATCAACAACATGATTGCCGGCAACCTGCAGGGTGTGAAATTTATCGCCGCCAACACCGACATGCAGGCCCTGGAAATTTCGCGCGCCGAGATCAAGATCCAGATCGGCGAGTGCCTGACCGAGGGTCTGGGGGCCGGCGCCAACCCGCATGTCGGCCGGGATGCAGCCCTGGAGAGCACCGAAGTGATCAAGGCCGCGCTCGATGACAGTCACATGGTCTTCATCACGGCCGGTTTCGGCGGCGGCACGGGCACCGGCGCGGCGCCCATTATCGCGGGATTGTGCAAAGAGATGGGCATCCTCACCGTGGCGGTGGTCACGCGACCCTTCTCCTTTGAAGGCAAACGCCGCGCGTACCAGGCCGACGAGGGCATCAGCGAATTGAAGAAACTGGCCGACACGGTGATCATCATTCCCAACGACCGCCTGCGCGGCCTGGCGTCCAAAAATGCCAAGATGGTCGAAATGTTCCGCAAGGCCGACGAGATTCTGCTGCATTCGGTTAAGGGCATTACCGATCTGATCATGCGACCGGGTCTGGTGAACCTCGACTTCGCCGACGTCAAGGCGGTCATGGANNGGTGAAAACCGCGCCGTCGAGGCCGCCGAGCGGGCCATTTCGCATCCATTACTGGAAGACATCAATATTTCCGGCGCTAAAGGCGTCCTGATGAATATTACCAGCAACAGCGAAATCACCATGGAAGAAATGACCGAGGCCTCGGAGCGCATCTACAATGAGGTCGGCGACGATGCCGAAATCATATGGGGCGCGGTAATCGATGACGAAGTGGGCGATGAAATGCGGGTCACGGTCATCGCCACCGGCATCNNGTACGGCGGCAAGGTGCGTGATCTCACGCCCGCCGATCTCGGCGCGGGCGTGGATCTGGACGAACCCACCTTCAAGCGCGTTCGCCGGCAGCAAGCGGCCAACGAATCGCTGGGATCGATTTACAAAGGGTACAAGGGCATGGTGATCGACAACGACGATCTCGACGTGCCGACGTTCCTGCGGCGGAAGGCGGATTAAGCGGACCGTACTCTGCCTTCTCTGAAGGGAGGGCATTAAAATCGGGCTGCGCGATAGCGGACGGACGTCGGGAGGTGAACCGCGACGTTTGCCCGCCGCCGCGAGCGGCCCTATTTTGGGCCGTGGCGATGTGCCACGGATACGGGCAGATGAAGCGTCAATGGCATCTTCAGCGGACAAATCGCGCCAGGCGCGCCTGGATGCCGAAACGGGCACCCTGCGCAAGCGCTGGCCAGGGCACGTACACGTGGCGCTGGTCTATCCCCACCACTATGCGGTGGGGATGGCCAACCTGGGGTTTCAGAGCGTCTACCGGCTGCTCAACGATTTACCGCAGGTCCTCTGCGAACGCGCTTTTCTGCCCGAAGCAGAACAGCAAAGCACAGTTCCACTGTCACTGGAGTCGGGCCGCAAGCTGACCGAGTTCGACTGGGTGGCGTTTTCGATCGCCTTTGAGAACGATTATGCCAATGTTCTGACCATTTTGCACCAAGCGGGCCTCCCCCTGCCATCCGCATTGCGCGGAGCCCCCCTCCCCCTGGTTCTGGCAGGGGGAGCCGCCTGCTTTCTCAACCCCGAACCGCTGGCGCCCTTTGTCGATGCCTTTATTCTGGGCGAGGCCGAAGCGGTTCTGGCGCGCTTCTTCCAGACCTTCGATCCACAAGCCGACCGCCGCGATTTTCTGCTGCACGCGGCGCGCGATGTGCCCGGCGTCTATGTTCCCGCCTTGTACGATGCCGACTACGCCGCCGACGGCACCCTGGCGGCGTTCAAACCCAACGCCGACATTCCCGACCGCGTGCGGCGCGTGACTGCGCCGGAACCCGCCGATTCGGCCACTCAGAGCGTGATCGTCACCCCGCATACCAGTTTCGAGGACGCCCACCTGATCGAAGTCAGCCGGGGCTGCCCGCGTGGATGCCGCTTCTGCGCCGCCGGATACATTTACCGGCCCCCGCGCATGCGGCCCCTGGCGCTGCTCGAGTCGGCCATGGCCTTCGGCGCGGGCCGCACCGGCAAGATCGGCCTGATGGGCACGGCCGTCTCCGATCTTCCCGACTTAAAAACCCTGTGCGCCATCGGACGGGCTCGGGACCTGCAGCTTTCCTTCAGTTCGCTGCGCGCCGACACCCTGGATGCCGAGCTGGTCGAAGCGCTCAAGAGCGGCCGCCTCAAGACCGCCACCATCGCACCCGAAACCGGTTCCGAACGCATGCGGCGCGTGATCAACAAAGGGCTCACCGAGGAGCAGATCCTCAATGCGGTCGAAATGCTGGTTGCAGGCGGTATTCCGCACCTCAAACTCTATTTCATGGTCGGTCTGCCCACCGAAACCGAAGACGATGTGGTCGAGCTGATCGGCCTGGTCAAAAAAATCAAACACCGCTTCCTTTCGGCCAGCCGGCCGCGCGGGCGCATGGGCGAAATCGTGGTGAGCCTCAACTGCTTCGTGCCCAAACCGGCCACACCGTTTCAGTGGGCGCCCATGGAAGAGGTCGCCGCCCTCAAGCGCAAGATCAGGAAGGTGGCCGACGGCCTGAAAAAAACCGCCAATGTGCGCGTCCAGGCGGACGTGCCGCGCTGGGCGCACATCCAGGCCCTGCTGTCACGCGGCGACCGCCGTGTGGCCGACCTGCTGGCGCTCGCCCATCGTCACCAGGGCAACTGGCCCCAGACGTTCAAGATGTCGCCGCTGAATGCTTCCTTCTATGTGCATCGCCAACGGACGGAAGACGAACTGCTGCCCTGGGATTTCATCGACCACGGCTTTCCCAAAACCTTCCTGTGGAAGGAATACCGCCTGGCCCTGGAAGCCCGATTATCCAAGCCCTGCCCCATGGAACCGTCCAGATGCCGCCTGTGCGGTGTCTGTGGCCCTCTGCAATCGGAGACCCAACCGGCCGAGGGCTGAAAAGGTGCTCAGGCCGTGAACCGGTTGCGTGCGGCGCAATCGCCCCGGAATACCTTTAAAGACCCCATTACTGGGTATCCGACTTGCGGAAAACATTCTCGACAGACTTTCGGGCCGATGGCGAAGAGCCGGCGGATGCGCAGTGCATCACCGGCAACAAGCCTGCCGTGCGCAAAACGCGGGACGTTTACGTCTGCTTCGACAACGATCACGACGCCCATGCGCTGCCCAACGCGATGGAGTTGATGCAACGCCTGCACGTGCAGTCCCCGGCGCTCAAACCTGAACGGCAGTTGAAGCAGATGCAGGCCTGGTCCTGAAGTCGAGAAAAACCGCACCCCGATCGGCCGCCGGCGGAATGCCCGGGCTGCGGGCATCACGCAAGTGGTCGCCGGCGCGACCTGGGGCAAGGCTGTCGACTCTGCCCGCCAGGGCTCCTGTCATCACCCCACGGCCTTGAATGCCGATTGCGGGAAGAAGCAGTAAGGGCACTCGTCCGGCGCCTGGTCGCCGTAATGCACGTGGCCGCAGACGCGGCAGCGCCAGGCTTGTTTGCCGGCCGCGGGGTCCTGGGGATCAAGGGGGTTGAAGTCACGGTGCAGGGGCAGATCTTCAAGAGCCGGCATGCTGGGCTGATATTTGTTGAGCAGGTATTCGGCCACGATGATCCGCTGGATTTCGCTGGTGCCTTCGTAGATGCGCAGCAGGCGCACGTCGCGGAATATTTTCTCGACCGGGAACATGCGCGTGTATCCGTAGCCGCCCAGGATCTGCAGGGCCTCGTCGACTACCTCCTGGGCCGCTTCGGTGGCGTAGAACTTGGAAATGGACGCGCTGATGGAGGCATCCCGGCCCTGGTCCGATTCCCAGGCTGCTTTCCAGGTGAGCAGGCGCGCGGTCTCCACTTTCTGATACATCTCGGCCAGCTTGAACTGGACGGCCTGATAGCTCTGCAGGGCCATGCCGAAGGTTTTGCGCTTCTTGGCGTACTCCAGGGCGAATTCCATGGCGGCGCGGGCGGCGCCTACACCGAACGAGCCGATAATGGGACGGGTGCGGGCGAAGGTTTTCATGGCCAGCACGAAACCCTTGCCGGGCGGCGCCAGAACGTTCTCCTTGGGTACGCGCACGTTTTTGAAATTGACGCCCACCGTGTCCGAGGCGCGCTGGCCCATCTTGGGAATGCGGCGGCCGATGGTCACGCCTTCCCAGGGGGTCTCCACCAGGAAGGCGCAGATGCCGGCATGGCGGCTCTTGGGGTCCACTGTGGCGAAGACCGAAATGTAGTCGGCGATGCCGCCGTTGGTGATCCAGTACTTGGTGCCGTTGAGCAGGTAATGGTCGCCCTTGTCCTCGGCATGGCAGCGTATGCCGGCCACGTCCGAGCCCATGGTGGGTTCGGATGTGGCGAAACTGGTCAGCTTGTACGCTTTGGCGATTTTGGGCAGGTACTTCCGGCGCGCGGCTTCATTATCGCTGAGCAGGATCGGCTCCATGCCCAGGGCGCTGTCGAAAATCGTGGTGGCCAGACCGGAACAGGCCGCCGAGAACTCCTCGGTGATCAGGGCCGATTCGATGAGGCCCAGGCCGGCGCCGCCGTACTCCTGCGGAATGTCGCTGTTCATGAAGCCGGCGTCGAAGGCTTTCTTGAGAACCGCCATGGGCGTCTGGTCATGCGCGTCGCAGTACCAGACCACCGGCAGGATCTCACGGACGGCGAATTCGCGGGCGCTTTGCTGCAGGTGGATCTGTTCGGGTGTCAGGCTGAAATCGAGCATTGTTCTCGCTCCTTGGATTGGGGGTTTGCGGCCGGCCGGGGCGTCCATTCCGGCGCGACCGTGGGGGCGCGCGTGCTATGATGGATCAAAGCGCTTGCGGCCGGGTCAAGGGTCAGGCATATTTCAACACGCTCCTGCGCCGGCGATCGCTGTGCATCATCGGAATGGACCATCCGGTCGGCGGCAACACAACAGTTGAGCGGGACGATGACGATGTTTGAGGGTGGCCAATGCGCTTCCGGAGAATCGCGCCGGCGATGAATGCCGGCGCCCGAGGCGGCCGCACGATGCGCCGCCTGTCCGGCCGGACGACGATGGTGCCAAAATAGGAATGACCGGGAGCGGGTGCAAGGTATGCGGGTAAAAAGATGCCCGATGAAAACGATCAACAATTCCCTCGATTTTACGATGGTAAATGATGATTTCAGTTATCAGCGTTCATCCTGCCGATTCCATCCCTTCGAGGGTGCCGTATCGGCTCAACGAATCGGTCAGATGAACGCCCTTTGGAAAGTGACGACATGACTCCGGATCTCGTTTCGGTTCACGGCGGCCATAGCGGCCAATTCTGCAACCACGCCCGCGATACGCTGGAAGGTATCGTCCAGACGTACATCGATCAGGGGTTCGCCTGGGTGGGACTGACCGAACACATGCCGCCGCTGGATGACGCCTATCTCTATCCTGAGGAGCGGCAGGCCGGCCTGAACGCGGCACGCCTGCAGGCACGTTTCGGGACTTACATGGCAGAGGCGCGCCGCCTGCAGACCCGCTACCGCGGCCGGATCGACATTCTCGTGGCCTTCGAGGCCGAAGGCTATGCCGGCTGCCGTGAGCAGGTGCCGCGCCTCGTGCAGTCCTATCAGCCCGACTATATCGTCTGCGGCGTGCACCATGTCGAGGGGGTTGCCTTTGACTACAGTGCGGCCGAGTACGGCCGCGCCGCGCTGCGCGCCGGCGGGATCGAAGCGCTTTATTTACGCTATTTCGATCGCCAGTACGAACTGATCGAAGCTTTACGGCCGCAGGTGGTGGCCCACTTCGATCTGATCCGCCTGTACGACCCTGACTATGCCAAGCGGCTCGGCCGGCCCGCAGTGCAGGCGCGCGTCCGGCGCAACCTGAACCTGATCCGGGATCTGAACTGCATTCTGGACTTCAATGTGGCCGCGCTGCGCAAGGGAGCCTCCGAGCCGTATGTGGCCCCCACGATCTTGAACCAGGCGCGAGCGCTGGGCATCGACCTGGTGCCGGGAGATGACAGCCACAGCATTGACACGGTCGGAAAGGGCATCCCCGAGGGGATTGCCGTGCTGCAGGCGGCCGGCGTGGATACGCGCTGGCGCAGGCCGGGAACGCCGAAGCAAATCCGGTACGGCCGGTGACGGCGCTCCCCGGCCGATTCATTCGCTGGGGCCGTGCGTCTCCAGGTCGCGGGCGGCGAAGCGGCGGGCAAGGCCCTCGAAATCTTCTGTGGCGAGCAGAGCCCCCAGTCGTTCACCCCGGCTGCGTTCCCGGTAAAGGGTCAGACAGGCGGCGATGATTTCCAGCACGGTATCGGCGTCGTAAATGCCGGGCAGTTCCCGCCCCAGTTGGGGATGGCGGCCCAGTTTGCCGCCCAGCTGGACCCGAAATCCTTTCGCGCCTGGCGCCAGCGTGCCGGTCGGACATACCCGCACGCATTGACCGCAGGCGCAGCAGCGCGCAAGATCGAGCAGCGGGCGCGGGCCGTCCGGGTCGACCTGCACCGCATCCTCATGGCAGGCCTGCGCGCACGCGTCGCACCCGCTGCACGCGTCGGACCCCACACGGGGACGGCAGGCCGCGATGATGCCGATGTCCTTGATCTGGGGCTGGGAACAGGCATTGGGGCAATCCGAGAGCGTCACCCGCATCTCGTGGTGAAATTTCAAGTCGGGTCCCACCCGTTCGCGCAGCAGGCTCAACAGGTCGGCATCGCGCAACAGCATCTCGATGCGTTCGGCCAGGCCCTCGCCGGCCTCGATGCGGTTGGGGCAGCCCGACGGTCCGAAACAGGTGTCGAGCTGATAGCCTTTGACTTCCGCGGCCATGCCGCTGAGATAGCGCTGCTGGGTGGCCTTGACTTCCGCCAGAGTCACGAGGGAGAGGCCGGCTTTGCGTGCCTCCTCCTCCACCCGTGCCCTGACCCGCTTGCGTACGAAAAAGGGAACTTTCCTCACGGCGGCTTCCGCCTCGGCGGTCCACTGCATTGTCGACTTCCTTTCAGATCTTTACATTCAACTGCAACCCGGCGACCGGCTCGGGGCAATATAATGATCGAAAACCGAGGCACAACGCCGGTTCATCTCGTAACGGGCCTCCTGCGGCGGGGCGATCGCGATGCGGTATCCTGGGGCGGGCCGTAAACGGTGTGCTGCATTGCCCAGAACGAGCGCAGACGTCGCTTCGGCTTGCACACCCGGCGTCTGGGACGTTGGATGCGCCGCAGGCGGGTGGCGGATCGACAATGCCGAAAATTGAATCATAATGTTTTTCATGCGGTTTGCGGGTGCAGGATTCGACTGTTGACACCCCCGGAGATTCAATCTAAAAATCGTGCCGGGCGAGTAACACGGTGAACAAACGGCAAAAAATTAAACCAAGACCGTTGCCAACCAATCGGAACGGCTGAGACAGGTATCTTCATGGAGCAGTGCAAGGTCACCTTTTTACCTTACAATATTTCGATCGACATCGCCCGGGGCGAAAGCATCATCCGCGCGGCAATGTCGGCCGGGGTCCATATCAATGCATCGTGCGGCGGCGAAGGAGTATGCGGCAAATGCCGCGTGATCGTGGAACAGGGTTCGGTCGAAGGCGGTGTCAGCGAACAACTCAGCGACTCCGATCGTGCCAAAGGCTATGTTCTGGCCTGCAAGGCCCAGGTGTGCGGAGACTTGACGGTTCGGGTGCCGATTGAATCGAACATCGATGTTTCGGCGCTCAAGCGTATTGCACCGCGGCGCACGGCCGAGATACGCCAGATGAATCTGGATGACATCAAGGAACAGGGGCTGTTCATCCCGCCCATTCAGAAATATTATCTGGAGCTGCCGCTGCCCAGCGCTCAGGATAACCTGCCGGATGTGACCCGCCTGGTCAACATGCTCAAATTGAAACATCACGAACATGGGCTGCATGTGCCGCTCTCGGTGATCCGCAGGATACCNNTTTCGGGAGCAGGAGTTCAAAGTCACCGTGACCCTGGAACGTCCGGTGCGCCCCAGCGGCAAGACCCGGGTCATCAATGTGCAGCCGGGCGACACCACCGCAGAGAATTACGCCGTGGCCATGGATATCGGCACCACAACGGTCTACGGCGAGGTTCTGGATCTGGCCACCGGGCGCGTGGTGGCCGAGGAAGGTGCCTTCAACGGGCAGATCAGTTACGGCGAGGATGTGATCACCCGCATC
>DDYQ01000167.1 GCA_002348005.1 Desulfobacteraceae bacterium UBA2230
CGCAAGGATCTGGCCATGACCGGCGAGATTACGCTGCGCGGACAGGTCCTGCCCGTTGGCGGCATAAAAGAGAAG
The DNA here is from genome assembly GCA_002348005.1 of Desulfobacteraceae bacterium UBA2230. The sequence continues at coordinate 76 of DDYQ01000167.1, forward strand.
ATGCTGGCCGCGCATCGGGCCGGCATCAAAACCGTCATCATGCCCAAGGGCAATGAAAAAGATCTGTACGACATTCCTGACAAAGTCAAAGGCGAGATCACCTTCCATTTCGTAGAGAAGATGATGGATGTGATCCCGATCGCATTTGACAGCCAATAGTCCGCGCGCCCGGACCTCCCGGGGTTCGGGTGTTTACCCGTAACGACAACGGAACGGATGGAATTTGAACTCGACGCGCTCCGCCTGCGGGAAGGGTATGCCGCATCGGCACCCGTGGACCAGACTGTTCATCGTACTCGTGATCGCCGCCATGACGCAGTTCTGCGCCGTGCACCGCGAGCCGGTTCAGCCGCCGCCCGCACCGGCCGGCTACCCGAAACCTTACCGCGTTTACGGCACCTGGTACCAGCCGCTGCCGCATGCCCGCGACTTCGTTCAGGAGGGCACTGCCTCGTGGTATGGCCGGGATTTTCACGGCCGCAGGACTTCCAACGGCGAAGTCTACGATATGTACGGCATGACAGCCGCGCACAAAACCCTCCCCATGGGAACCTTTGTGCGCGTTGAAAACCTGAGCAACGGCCGCAGCGTCGATTTGCGCATCAACGATCGCGGGCCCTTCGTGCGCGACCGCGTCATCGATCTTTCCTATACGGCCGCCGAACGGCTGGGTGTGATCGGGCCGGGCACCGCGCCCGTACGGGTCACGGCCCTGGGTGCTCCCGCCATGCTAACCGGCCAGCCGGCCTACGTGCCCATCGATTACTATTCCGGTAATTTCACCTTTCAGGTGGGCGCCTTCACCGAACGGTCCAATGCCGAGCGTCTTGTGCAGCGGCTTCAAACCCGCTATAAGAACGCCCACATGACCACCTTCGACACCGCAGAGCGTACCTTCTACCGCGTGCGCGTGGGCCTTACCAACAATCTGGAAGAGGCCAGCGAATTCGAACAGACGCTGATCCGCGACGGGTTCGCCGATACCTTCATTGTGGCGGAGTAGCTGCTCCCAAGCCTGTTCATTCTGTTCGGTCATCGTCTCCATGTAAGATGGTTCGGATACGGCGCGAACCGGTCGCAGGAACCAGAGGGTTTGCAGCGCAAGGAGCGCAATTGTGAGAAGGGTTATATTCCTGGATCGCGACGGGGTGATCAACCGCGATTCGCCTGACTACGTCAAAAGCTGGGAGGAGTTCGAGTTTCTGCCCGGCAGCCTCACGGCGCTCAGTCTGCTTAGCCAGGCCGGCTATCGCCTGATCGTGATCACCAACCAGTCGGCGATCCATCGGGGTATGATTCCACCTGCAGCGCTGGAGGAGATGCACCGGCGCATGAGTGCGGCGGTCACCGCGGCCGGCGGGCGCATCGTGGACATCTTTTTCTGCCCACATCGGCCGGACGAGGGCTGCGCCTGCCGCAAGCCTCAGCCGGGACTGGTTCTTCAGGCTCAGGCGCGCCACGCCATCGAGCTCGCCGACAGCATCATGATCGGCGACAGCACTAGGGATATTCAGTGCGGGCGCAATGCCGGTTGCCGTGCCACCATCCTGGTGCTGACCGGCAACGGTGCGGCGGCCGCACGCGAACTGACGTCCCGAAACCGTCCCGATGCAACAGCCGACGACCTGCTGCATGCGGCGCGCCTGATCCTTTCCGGCGGCGCAAGGATCGGGTGAGCATGTCCATCCACTCCGACACGCCCGATTGCGACCTGCGCCTGGGGGAAGGGGCCGTCGTGCTCGAGGGCCGGATCGAACGCATCACCTATCAGGATCCGGAATCCCATTTCATGATCGCCAGGCTGCGCGTGACAGGACAGCGCCATGCCGTCACCGTACTCGGGCATATGCCCGCGACGCGTCCCGGTGAAACGCTGCGTGTGACCGGGACATGGCAGACGCACATGCGTTACGGGGAGCAGTTCAAAGTTGATTCTTTCGAAGTCTTGCTGCCGGCCGATGTGGAAGAGATTCGGCGCTACCTGGGCGCGGGATTGATCAAGGGCATCGGCCCGGCGACGGCTGAACGCCTGATTCGGCACTTCGGGGAACAAACCCTGGCCGTGATAGAAAATAATCCGCTTTGCCTGACCGAGGTACACGGCATCGGTGAATCGACCGCCGAGCGTATCGGACTGGCCTGGCAGGAGCATCATGCCGTACGCGCCCTGACGGCCTTTCTGCAGGAAAACGGTGTCCAGGCGGCCCACGGCGCACGCATCTACAAGACCTATGGCGCCGAGGCCCTGTCGATTCTGAAAAACGATCCCTACCGGATTGCCGAAGACCTGCCGCGCACTGGATTTGCAATTGCGGAGGCCGTTGCCCGCCGCAATGCCGGCGGCGGCCATGAAGACCGGCGCGCCGAAGCGTGCCTGCGCCACCTGCTGGAGAACGCCTGGGAGGAGGGTCATACCTACGTTGCGCGGGATGAACTGCTGGAACGCTGCAACACGTCCTTTGAGCTCGATTATAACGCCGTGCTGGATGCCCTGGCGCATCTCGCAGCCGAGCACACGGTAGTGGTGGATCAGGAGGGTCCGGATTGTCCCGTCTATCACGCGGCGTTGTACCAGGCTGAAGTGCAGATCGCCCTGCGCCTGGGTGCCATGGCCGCATTGCCATTGCCGCCGCCGGTCGCGGCCGACCCGATACCCCAAACGGTGCTGCGGCGCCTGGCCATCGTGCTGAGCGATGCGCAGCTTGCGGTGCTGCAGGCGGTTCAACAGCATCGGATCGTTATCATCACCGGTGGCCCGGGAACCGGCAAAACCACCCTGATCCGAGCCGTCGCCGCCCTGTTCGAGTCCATGGGGATCGACACTCTGCTGGCCGCCCCCACCGGTCGCGCTGCACGGCGCATGGCCGAAGTGACGGGCCGGCCGGCCGCTACGCTGCACAAATTGCTGGGCTACACGCTGGCCGAAGGAGCGTTCGAACACGACCGGGACAATCCGCTTGAGACCGAAGCGCTGATCGTGGATGAGGCTTCAATGGTGGATACCCTGTTGATGGGGCATTTCATCCAGGCGCTGCCCGTTACCGCACGCCTGATTCTGGTAGGCGACGTTTTTCAGCTGCCTTCGGTCGGACCGGGTACGGTGCTGGCTGACCTGATGGCTGCAGGGCGTTTCCAGTGCTTCGAACTAGAGGAGATTTTTCGTCAAGCCGCTAAGAGCCCCATCATTCACAATGCGCACCTTGTGCGCCAAGGCGAATTGCCGCAGGTTATTCCCATCACACTTGATGGCGTGTTGTCCGATTTCAGCTTCATTGAGGCCAAACCGGAGCAGATCGGAGCCGCCATTGTCTCTTTGTGCACGCGCGTGATCCCTCAACAGCTGGGGCTTTCCGGTACCCGCGACATTCAGGTGCTCACACCCATGCACAAGGGGCCGGTGGGCACGCTGAACTTGAATCGGCTGTTGCAGGCCGCCTTGAATCCGGGCCAGGGCGGAGTGCGCGCCCCGGGCGGCACCTTCCGTTCAGGCGACAAGGTCATGCACCTGCGCAACAACTACCCCAAATCGGTTTTCAACGGCGAGATCGGCACGGTCAGCCGGATCGATCCGCAGGAGGGCCTGCTGCAGGTGCTCTTCGAAGGGCGGGAGGTGACCTACAGTGATGCCGAATTGGACGAACTGACTCTGGCCTACGCCATTTCGGTGCATAAATCGCAAGGTTCCGAGTACCCGGTGGTCGTCATGCCGCTGGTCACGCAGCACTATGTCATGCTGCAGCGCAACCTGCTCTACAC
>DDYQ01000095.1:0-16679 GCA_002348005.1 Desulfobacteraceae bacterium UBA2230
ATTTAGCCTTTTTCAAGATCGACTATCTTATAACCAAGTCAAGTTTTGGGTTAATTTCAAAGGAGGGTAAATGAATACTCAAAAGAGTATACCCGAGCTGATTTTGGCGCTATCGCTCGTATCTTTTTTGGTTTTTGGATGTGAACAAGACACCGCCGAAAAGGTGGGGGAACGCACTGGCGAAGCAACCAAGCAAATTGAAGAAGGTGTCAAAGATGCTGGTGAGGCTATAGAGCAGGGTGCACAAAAATTCAAAGAAGGATATCGTGAGGGTGCCAAAGATTAGGCACTACAACCCACATACAGTGGACGCACTAATTGTCTTCTAACAATTTTTTTATGAATAGGTTCAAAGACCAGATACATCCTTTCTGTATGCATCGAGCACGGGGCAATGTCTTTCTGCATGATGAACGCCATCAGCTTGGCCGATTATAGATGTGACATCGAGGCTGCCGGGTCCACGACCTTTAAAATCGCTTAAACGGCGACCGTTTTTCGGAATAGGTTTTTCCTGTGAAGACGTTTTTATTTGAAATCCGGGCAGCGGACCGGATGTCTCAAGGAGTCAGTTTCAAGATCGTCGTCGAGGAGCGATAGGACGAGACGATGGTGAGAACATCAGCGATAATCGTCAGTGATTGAAAGAAGAGGCTATGAACATCTTTATGAAAGCTGCCGAGGGCCTTACTGTCGGCGGGTTGAGGGATGGAAGCTTTTGTTCCCAAAACACCAATGGGCATCCTTCAGAATTTTTACAGCTCCGCCAACGTTTCGTTTTCGCAAACAATCGACAATTTCGTCATGCTCGTCACAATTCAGGAATTCCCGTGCTTCCTGATAATCATTTCGAAGAAAACTGAACAGTTGCTGCTTCATTAGGCTGACAAGGGTGCGCAACCGATCATTCGGTGTTAAGTCTAAAAAAATATTGTGAAAACTTAGATCCAGGTTATAGTAAAAACTAAAACTATCAAAGCCGATTACTCGGCGCATCGCAGCAGTTATCAGGATCATTTTGTCGATCTTAATCGGATCTAAATTTCCGAAAACTTCTCTTAAAACCTCCCCTTCGAACACGGCAATTATTTGAAAGAAGTTGCGAGCTTCTTCGCGAGTCAAGCTTTTGATGATAATACCGTGCCGCGGTAAGATGGTAACGAAACCTTCCGCAGATAGCCTAATCAAAGCATCGCGCAATGGGGTTTTGCTTACGGCTAAAGTTTCACTGAGGACATTTAGATTCACTCTTTGTCCCGCAACACGACCGGCGATGATTTCCTCGCGAAGGTATTCATATACCTGGTCCCTTAAAGCCATAGGGTTCAATATAAGACTTGCGTCAGATTTGCATTGCTTATCTATCCGGCTTTTGGTTGGAACGTTAACCTTCTTCAACGTTACTTCTTTGGAACTCTTCATTAAAAAAGCTTTCCTGTAATTCTTTTGTCTTAAACCAGAAATCAAATCACTCGTTGATTGCTTGGCATCAACCCAGCTGAAAACCAGAGGCATTAAATTCTTCGCACCACAGAGTTTGCGCCCCTTTCTTAACATTGCTTTTAAACCAAATACACTGCGCCACGTGCACGCAGGTGGCTCAGATCCTTTTGGGTGTCAATTCTGAAACCATTGGAGTATCTCCTTTCGGTACGTATGGGAGTTCTTTAACTTCCCGGCATACCGAGTTCCTCGGAAAGCCTGCTTAATGCATGGACGAAAAGCGGAGGTTGCGGAATCCTTTCCAACTTTTCGATGGTTTTCTGAGTTCTTGCGTAAACCTCTCCGCCGCCGGCATCTTCCACATTTTTCAACAATTGAATCAAAGCCCTACCGGCAAGAATCCTGACGTCGTAGTAGACGTTGTCGTCATCTAAAATATCGAGCACCTGAAAGATTAAATCATTGGAAGGAGTTCTGATGCTCCCAATGCGCTTCAGCACCTCTTCACGAAGCCTCCAGTTCGCTTTATAGCGCAGTATACGTATTAAGCCTGGCTGGCACTTGGATAAATGACCGTTATTTCCAAACACATGAAGGGTATCCAAGACCTGTTCCCAGTCGGTGAGTTTCCCAAAGGGATCCTGGTCCATTACAATTCCTTTCCACTGTAGCTGTTTACATCTATGAATGAATCCGGCATTTGTTCAAAGGTAAATGGGCTTATGCATGTTTAAACTCCGCATAGATCTCAACCTGTTTCTTTGTCAGACGCTTGTTTCGAACGGCCTCCCGGGGGTCTACGAAATCCTGAGAAGCAAACAGATGCCGCTCAAGGCGCTTAAGCTTGCCCTCGGGCGTAATCACCAAAATATCCGAGTCTCCTGAATCATCGAGCAATATAAAGAATTTACCTGAAGCTTTATTTCTAATTAGTTCCACGGCTTTCACCTCCAAGGTTTATTATTGGCGCACATTTGCCTAAGCATGGAAGATGCCAATGTCAGTGTTAATGACAACGTGTTGATATTATGGGGTTTAACAGATATGGACGGATAGGGATCTAAGAATGAAATTGGGAAAAGAGCGCCCGTTGCCAACGCATTTAATCATAACCAATTGTTAATTTAGTATTTTCATTAAGCGGGCGAAATCGCCCATGAAGGGCGATTATGGCACTTGGCGCATTGACATCTTACGGAAGAGCGCACGCCGGGAGATGCCCAGTATTCTCGCCGCTCGAGTCCGGTTGCCATCTGCCTGCTTCAGCGCTTTTGAAATAAATGATTTCTCCAGTTCCTGTACGGCTGCACTGAGCTTCAGGTTTGATTTACCCGAGGATATTTTCGATGCTGAACCGGGCGCGAGAAATTCAAGGTGCCCTAAAGCAACATATCTTTGCAGCACATTTAGCAATTCACGGACGTTTCCCGGCCAATCGTAATCCACCAGAATGTCCATTGTACGGCCGGGCACTTTGATCGGGCTGGGGGAAGTTTTTACCTTATGCAAAAAATGCTCTACCAACAAAGGAATATCCTCTTTGCGCTCGCGCAATGGCGGTATTAGGATTTGTATCACCTGGATGCGGTAAAAAAAGTCTTTTCGCATTCGGCCACCGACCACTTCTTCGCTTAAAACGGTACTTGATGCAGATATCATGCGGAAGTCCTTCGGAAGGACTTCGGTCCCCCCTACTGGGCGATATCCTCCGCCCTCTATCGCTCGCAGCAGCTTGGCTTGCATATTGAGAGTGAGTTCGCTGACCTCATCGAGAAATAAAGTGCCGCCAACAGCCAGGTCCAAATAGCCCGGAGCATCGGCATGAGCGCTTGTAAAGGCTCCTTTGCGGTGTCCGAAGAACTCCCGCTCGAATAGAGATTCTGGGATCGCGCCGCAATTCACCGCAACGAACTGTTTGTTCTTCCTGCTGCTGTTGTCATGTATGGCGTGGGCGACCAATTCTTTACCTGAACACNNCCAGCCTTGAGAATCAGCTCATATACCTCCTGCATAGCCGGTGATCGGCCAAGAATTTCTCCCAATCGATAGCGTTCCTTCAAAGAGGACCGTAGTACTCGGTTTTCGGTGTCTAATTGGTCCGCCATGCGCTGGGCGGCCACTTGTTGTTCTTTGATATCGGTGATGTCTTTGAAGGTTGAGAGGAGGGCTGGACGTCCTTTGAAGGTGATCGAGCTATGACATACCTGGACCCAAATTGTTTTATCGGATCTTGCCAGCGAGTGGACTTCCTCGACCCTGAGCTCGGAAGCGTCCTCAGCCCTTGACGTGTATAGCCGCGTGATTTCATCAGCATTACCAGCGGGAGGCCGGTGTACCCGCCCGTTACGAATGTCTTCTGTGGAAAGGACGTTGAACATTCTGCAAAATGCCGGGTTCACATAACAAAACCGCGAATCCTGAACCAGGGCGACACCTTCGGCGATCTGTTCGGTAAGTATCCGGTAGCGCTCCTCGCTTTCCTGCAGAGCTTCCTCGGAATGCTTTAACCATAGAATCTTACTCAACCGTTCGCCAATGGCTCTCAGAAGGCGAACTTCCTCTTCTAAAAAGGTATCCAGGCCGCTGGCCGGAGGTTCCTTTGCATAAAATACGTCGATGTCCCCGACATGTTCGTCATTCAATATTATCTTGGCATTTTGGCGCCAGGTTGTCGCCTGGAAATTTTCAGAAGTATATTCTTTGCCTTCCAGTCTGATCCGCGCACAAGCATATTCGGGATATTGCCAGGCTGCAGGAATCAGTTCTACAGCACGCTGCATAATCCACGATAGCGATACACCCTGATTCTCAAACAAGTTTGAGATGCCGTAAAGGCAATTGAGCTCCTTTACCCTTTCAGTCAGTGCATTGGGTGGGGCAGAAGCTTTAGGCGGTCCGCACGATTCACAATTAAGCTTTTTGTATTGATCGGAGCGAAAGTTCTTATTCATTTCAGTTTCTCGGAATTCATCGTAATCATCAATGCTGCAACATAACTCATACCAATAAAATTCGCAATATGGTTAGCTACTTACAATCACTTCCTGTGAATTTTACCGAAAAGAAAGGACCAATAGGACCTGCGGTCCTATTATGAAAGCACGGTTTTAGATTGAAATTGGTAAGATCTTTCCGGACACTTACCAATAGAAAAGCGTTTTTCGCACGGTACAGGAGCGGGGGCATCAAAATCCCCCGGCTATGCCGGCTCGATCGCTCTCTCTGTTATAATCGTTATTGCCACACAACTAACCGTAACCGAAGGATCCGATCGTGACCGTCAAATCCAAATTGGCACAGAAGCGCCTGACCTCGCGACAACTTGCTGGGAAAGCTGGGCAAATGTACCCAATGCCTGCCGGATACACAGAGTTTCGCGCAGCTCCAATTTTACGGATACAAGGGTGCCTGCGAGCTCTGTCCTTGGACTGATAAATCTGGTAAGATCCTTGGCATGTCTTCGCATCACATTATTCGTTGAAGCGGGATTCTTTCAATTCCCAATCGCAGGCCATTGAAATCCGACAAATGGCCAGGAACGCTCCCTAAAAACAATACAGATGAGTGACGTTAAGAGGGAAACCTAAGTAAAATTTATTTTCTCTCTTCAGTTCCAGACGAATAAGAATCATAACCAACGAAGAAGGCGCCATGCTGAAAAAATTAGATCAGCTTTATGAGAATCATAACAAGACCGGCCCGATGATTTTGAACAGCGTTTGCTCTAAGTGCGGGACAAGTGTATGCGTTGAAATCCACAAGACCTCGGGTGGCTACGGCATCAACGGCGGTTCTATATTCTTGACCAATGACCGGTTGTCGACAAAATGCATTCACTGCTATAAAAATGAGAAAAGTTTTACTTGATAACCCAAAAGTTATGTAGTCGCGTTCCCATTGTTTAAATATCCCTCATAAAAAAGACAATAAATTAAATCGTTTCGTCTTAAAGCACAAGCGCATGGTTTTTGCAGGCTTGTTCCAAAGAATCCGTTAGCTCTGTCAGTTCTCATTGTATATTGCACGGAAAAACTTGGGGATGAGCATACAAATTCATGATAATTGCGGAAGGCGTTCCGGAATCGCCAGACGACAAGTTTCATATTCTGTTCATATTCCCGAACGCCGATCGAATAAAGATAGAAGATCCGGTTTGGATCGCAGAAAGGAAATGCCAAAACCTTTGCCTCGATCTTCGGAAAGGCGGAAATGTTTCAAATAGGTGAGGAACAGCACATGAACAATCCCGAGCTTATCGAAAGCTAAGTGCATCGCAGAACATAACCATGCAACAGGCAAGTCAGGTTGTCCGAATGTTTTTCAATGAAATATGCGCTGCGCTCACACAGGGCGACAGGATCGAAATCCGTGGCATGGGTTCATTGTGCGTCCGTCAATATGAATCATACACCGGACACAATCCGAAGTCTGGCGAAGAGGTGACCGTACGCGCTAAGAAAATGCCGTACTTCAAGTGTGGCCAGGGGTTGAGGGACCGGGTGTACCAAAAAGTCTCAGGTGCAGCGCAATCGAAATAGGTGAATGAGGCGTCTTCGCCGGGCGAGGTCAAGGTGAAAAGTATCTGACAAAAAGACTACTTGCAACGCTGTCGGGATAAGGGCTTCGGAGGCATCCGAATGACCGCGGTTCGCTGCAGGCCTGCTTAACGATCGACCATCGCCATCATCTTGTCACTGTAGCGGACGCCCGCGATCTTCCCGAGGGCCAGGGCGTCGTCCAGTGCCTTCATATATTCCGCATCCACTTCGAGCGTTGCGGCGGCAACGTTCGCTTCCAGATACTTCCTGCGTTTGGTGCCGGGTATGGGGACAATGTCATCACCCCTGTGAAGTAGCCAGGCGATCGCGAGCTGTCCGGGGTTGACGCCAACGGCCCGGGCGATGTCGTGCACCGTGTGCGCCGCCCGCACGTTGGCTTCGTAGTTTTGGCCCTGAAAGCGCGGGTCGGTGTGCCGGAAATCATCTGCCGGATACTCCTCGGCGCGCTTGACCGGCCCGGCTAGGAAACCGCGGCCGAGCGGCGCGAATGCCACGAGCCCGATCCCGAGCTCGCGCAGCACCGGAATGATGTCCGGCTCCAGGTTGCGCTCCCACAAAGAGTATTCACTTTGCAGGGCGGACACCGGGTGGACGGCATGCGCGCGGCGGATATTTTCGGCGCCCGCCTCTGAAAGACCGAAGTAGCGGACTTTGCCTTCACGCACCAGTTCGCCTACGGTGCCGGCCACCTCTTCGATTGGCACGCTGCGATCGATCCGGTGCTGATACAGTAGGTCGATATAGTCGCTGCGCAGGCGCCTGAGCGAGCCTTCCACGGCTTTGCGGATATGCTCGGGGCGGCTGTTGAGGCCGGCAATCTCACCGCTTTCGATCCTGAAGCCGAACTTCGTCGCGACCGCCACGTGGTGGCGTTTTCCGACCAGAGCTCGACCCAGCAGTTCCTCGTTGGTAAAGGGGCCGTAAACCTCGGCGGTGTCCAGGAAAGTGCAGCCCAGCGCAATGGCGCGGTGCAGGGTGGCGATCGATTCGGTCTCGTCCGCCAGACCGTAGCCGCTGCTCATGCCCATGCAGCCCAGGCCGATGGCCGAGACGGTCAGGCCCTGTCGGCCCAGCTTTCTTGAAGGCAGTGTCATGTCGATTCTCCCACTTGGGTGGAGTCTAATTGGCAGTGAGGGGCTGGTTTGCAGAGCCCCTGCCGCCCGGACCCCCATAAGAGGACCTTCCGCGCGCTTCCCAAAGACCGGCTCCGAACACGGTCGCGCAGCACCGATAACGGCCAGGGCGCCCTTCCCCGGAAACCCTATGTTAAAAATGATTCTGCCCGAGGCAAGAAAAACGTGGGACGCCCCCTGACCGACCGATCTGGAAACGGTCCCGTTCATGACACGACGGTTTGTCGGATCGGGGCTTTCGGAAAGAATCGTTGTGAATCAGTATAGGCGCTTCAACCTGATCGGGAAGTCGGCGATCCGTTCAAGCTCAGAGGAAGAATGCCTTTTTTTTGGCAAGACCTTCTGCCAGTGTAGCGAGGTAGGTTGATTTTTCGATCCTTTTGATCCACTCGGCCGGTATGGCGCCGGCCCCCAGGTAAGCCCCGCTGATGGCGCCGGCGATGCAGGCGATGGTATCCGAATCGCCGTTGGTGTTGGCGGCCCGCACGACGACTTTGCGGTAATCCTGCGGATATTTCAGAAAGCAGTAGAGCGCCAGGGCCACGGCCTCTTCCCCGGCCCACCCTTCGCCCAGAAAGGCGAGCGCCTTTTCCTCGTCCGCCCACTTGAGGCAGACGTTGACTTTCAGGATGGCGTAGTCGAACTCATTGGAGAGTCCGGTGGTGAATTTCAGCAACCGGGGAATCATGCGCGCAGGCGCGGTCTGGTCGAGGGCCAGTTTGACCAGGTAGGCCGCCCCCACGGCGGCCGCCAGGCCGGTGGGGTGGCCGTGCGTGCAGACGGCCGAGGCCCGCGCCACCTCCCGCAGGCGGTCGGGGTCCCCCTGATAGAGATAGCCGATGGGCGCCACGCGCATGGCCGCCCCGCATCCCTTCGAGTAGGGCACGCCGCTGCGGGTCCAGGGGACGCCCTTTTCAAGGTTGGCGACGCCCCGCAGGCAGGCGCTGCCCGGCGCGCGGTCGTTGTCCGGGGAATGCATCCAGGCAATGAACTCGTCCTTGACCGCGTCCATGAGCGCATCCAGCTCTTTTTCGCCGGCGTAAAGCAGCGCCTTGGCGACCGCGATGCTCATCTGCGTGTCGTCGGTGAAGAGCGCCGGGTTCGGCAGGTCGCTGATGCCGGCGGCTCCATACCGGGACTGGATCTGGGGGCGCTTTAAAAACTCGGTCGGCCAGCCAAGCGCATCCCCGATGGCCAGTCCGAAAACGATCCCTCTGGAGCGGTCTTGATCATTCATGCTGACACTCCCGGCGTTCACGATGCATCCCAAGGCTCCCCGCGGCGGGCGCGGCGAAGGGCCGCCGGCACCAGCGTCGGCAACGCCGATCCACCCGCCGACCTGAATCGCGAGCGGGCAAAGAATCGGCTGCCGTTCGGTTTTTCAAAGCCTTAGTCGGCTTTCAGGAGTTCACGTGCCATGAAACGCGGGAAAAAGATGTGAACTGGATCACAACAATCGCAAAATCGGCAGGCGATTGAAACGGAAGGCTCCGCCCTGTCGCCGGGACCTTCCGTTCTGGTGGGACGGAGTGAAGGCCTGCCACGAAGATTTTCTCTGCTGTGCAGGCTGCTCCGGATCGGGCGATTTGGCGCACCCCGCAGGAGGGGGGCTGCCTTTCGATGCCGCCGCCCGCGCATCGTTGCGTTTGGCGGCGGCATCCGGGGAAGCTTTACGGCGTTTGAGGATCCAGGTCCAGAAAGCGCGGGATGGCCCCTCCCCCTCCCGCTCCGGTGGCCTTGAGCTCCTGCATCTTGTCGAGATCCGGCGTTTTGCCCGTCACCCCTTCGGGGATGAAGAGCTGCGGATGGTCAAAGGGCGCCTGCTCGTTGGCCACCCGGGTGTCGGTGAGCCCCCGGCTCAAAAAGGCCACCAACGCCTGAATGTTCGCTTCGTTGGCGGGGTCCAGGGTGACATCCAGCCCCGGGATGGGCGCGATGTCGGCGTCCAGGTGTTCGATATTGGTGGCCGGGAAATTGCCGCCCCGGGTGTAGAACTCCACCACATGTCGCAGGGTGGCGTCGCCGCCGTTGTGGAAGTAGGGCCCCTGGAACTCCTGGTTGCGCAGGGTGGGCACCTTGAAGGCGCCCCGGGTAACGAATCGGTTGCCCGCGGCGGCGAAAAGTTCATCCAGCGGAAGCGGCAGGTCCACAATCGTCCCATCCGGCTGCACAACCTCGACGATACCCTGGTCCGGCACAAAGGCGGCGACGTCGGCGGGGAGTTCGCCGTTCAGTTTCATGAAAGCCAGCTCCACGTAGGAAAGCGGCAGCCCGGGATCGAAGTCCGTGGTCGGGGGGGCCGTGGCCGCCCGGCCGATATCCTCCTCGGTCGGTCGCACGCCGATGTTGTAGAAGCCGATGTCGTAGACTGCCGGCAGACCGTCCCCCATGGGCATCAGTTCTATCATGGTCTGGGGAACCAGCACGTTCTGAGGATCGAGCGGGTCGTTGACCACGCCCGCCGGCGGCGCCAGGCCGGTGATGCGGAGCACGTGGTTCGAGGTTTCCGGAAGGATGTGGCAGTTGATGCAGGCGGCGTTGATCAGACCGGGATTCTGGCCGGAAAGGTTCGTTCCCTGGAACAGGTCCAGGCCCAGCTGCTCCTGAAGGGTCAGGGCATTAGGGTTGGGAGCGATCGGCACTCCACCGCCCCTGACGTTCGCATTGGCCCCCATGAACTGATCGAAGGGCGTGTTGTCCGCCACCAGAGTGGCCTGATAAAGCTGCATCGCAAGGCCGAAGTAGAGAGAGAAGTTGTGCCTGAGCTGCGAATCGCCGCCGTTCCACCACTCCTCTTTGAAAGCCTGCTCGATGAGTTCCCGGTAGGTGAGGTCCGCGCCGGTTTCAGGATTTTTCATTCCCGGCACATTGTCGAGCCTGCCCGTGACCCTGCCTTGTTTGTTTCTGATGTAATCCGCCTTGGCGTAAGGCCCCAGGACGCTGTCCAGGGGGTGGATCATCTGAAATCCAAGGGGGAGCAGGCTGGGGTCCAGAAGCTTGTCGGCCAGTTCGGGGAAACTGCGGATGAAGCCGGACATTTCCAGATTGCTCAGCGGCGGACCCACGGACTGGGAAGCGTGGGCGGCATAGGGGATGCGGACCCGCACATCCTGGATCTGCGGCGTCTCCGCGGTGCCGATATTTCTCTGCAGTGTGCTGTCGCGGTCCCGGAAGCCGAAGGGGTTCACGCCGTTGAAAATAAAGCTGGCCCGGCCGTCCCAGAACATGTCCAGGTGCAGGACGGCGTTGACCATCGACGGGGCGTTGCGCGGCTCCACCTTGCGCTGGTTGGCGTCCTTCCAGGTAAAGATCGGATCCAAAGGATCCAGGGCGCTGTCTCCTTCTCTGACGCCCTGGGAGGAGACGACATCGTTGGTGTCCATGATTACCCCGAGGAACTCATTGAGGGGGACCAGGGCGTCAACGGGCGCCGTGGGCGATTCCCGCCGATGGAAGGGGAAGTGGGCGGCGATCAGATCCATGTTGGGGCCGAACCCGTAATTGAAGGGCGGGTCATTGGGGCCGGGCACATTGGGGATGGCCGAGTCCCCAAACAGATCGTTCGGTCCGGGCATCAGTTGATTTTTCGTTCTGATATCGGCTCCGGCGTTGAAGTGGCAGGTCGCGCAGGCCTGGACATCGTCGCTGCCCACCTGCATGTCCCAGAAAAGCGCCTTGCCCAGGACGACGGCAATCCGTTTGGCGGCAGTCGCTTCCGGGGTTCCAGGATTGCCTTTGAGAAAGGCCTGCAGGTTGGTGGGCTCCGGGACCGGTACGTCCTTCAGGGAGAGCGGCGGGGGCGCCACCTGCGCACCGGCCGGTTGCGGAAAGCCCGCAGCCCACGTCAGCCCGGCAATCAGCGGAATGATTACCCAGTGGCTGCCTTTCCATCGATTCATGCACATCATCATCATAACTTCCCCCTTTCTGTATCTTTGATTGGGTTGATTCAGTGTGGGAGTAACCTATAGCGCATGTACTATCCCGATCGGGCAGCACCCCATATAGGCATTGAAGTGTAACCGGTGGGGCTTTCCCAGGTAGGTTGATTCGAGGGGAACGGCCAATTCAGAAAAAGCTACGTTCAAGCCTTTAGTGGTCATGCAGCGGCGCGCGGCGGGGCCCCCGCCGCAGCGACAGCGGTGCTGCTCCGCAACGGGCGGGTTATTCAGCGTTCTCCTTCTTCGCCCCTGCGTGCACGCAGGGAACCTCTCCCGGGGCGGAGAGGGCGGCGGAGAAACCGCGCCGCGGATCGCCGGCGACAGTCCGCGGAGTTTGCGCAGCCTCCCGCAGGCGGGGACGCGTCAGGAGCCGAACACCGATGCGCATGCCCCGCCGCGGGCAGGCCGCTGCCGGCCCTTCAATCGCGCACCCGGCCCGACTGATCGCTGGCGACAGCCGGCGGCCATCCATTCTCGAAACAGTAGTAGAATTTTTGAAGCGGCAGGCGGAAATCTTCGACCTCTTTGCGGACCGATTCGGGCGCCTCTTTTTCAACCAGAATTCTTTCGAAGAATCGTGCGATCGCGGGCATCTGCGTCTCGGTCAGCCCCAGCCGCGTGATCTCGATGGTCCCGATCCGCAGGCCGCTTGGCCGATCCCAATTTTCGGGCGTGTCGCCGGGAATGAGGTTCTTGTTGGTGATGATGCCGGCCCGGGCCAGCTTTTCGGCGACCGGCAGGCCGCCGCCGAACCTGCGAACATCCGCGATGACCTGGTGGGTTTGCGTGTATCCGCGGCGGGCGCCGATCACCGGGATGCCGCGCGCGTCCAGGGATTTGGCCAGCGCCTGGGCGTTCTTCACGATCTGGGCCATGTAGCGGTCGCCGAATTCCAGCATTTCCGCGGCGGCCACCGCCAAGGCCGCCACGCGATTGACCTGGTGGGTGGCCACCAGGACCGGGAAGATGGAATCGGTCAGGGGTTTGGTCAAACCGGGGTCGTTCCACAGGATCATGCCGCTTTGCGGACCGCTGAAGGTCTTGCCGGCCGAGCCGGTCAGGACGGCGGCGCCTTCATTGAGCGGATCCTGAAACTGCCGGCCGGCGATCAACCCCGCCTGGTGGGCCCCGTCGTAGTAAAAGCGCCCTCCCCATTCGGCGATGATTTCGCACATCTGCCTGACGGGAAGCGGAAACAGGGTCATCGACATGCCCATGGCCACCAGGGTGGGGCGCTCCCTGCGCGCCGTCTGCGCGAACGCGGCCAGGTCGACATCCAGCTCGACCGGGTCAAAGGGAACATCCACAACCTTGAGGCCGCGCATGCCGGCGGGGCCGTCCAGCCGGTTGCTGGAATGTCCTCCAAAAGGCTGCGGCGCCGCCATGATGGTCTCCCCCGGCCGGGTCAGGGCGTGATACACTGCCATGTTGCCCAGCATGCTGCCCATCAGCCGGTGGTCGGCGTAGCGGCAGCGAAAGGCGCGCTTCAGGAGCTCGACGCACAGGGACTCGACTTCATCGATATACTGCGTGCCGGCAAACCAGCGGTTCACCCGGCCGATGTGGCCTTCGGCCGCCCGCGTGCCGATTTCGGCCGCGAGCAGCTGCCGGACCGTCGGGCTGGTGGGCGCCTCGGGGGCCAGCAGGTTGATGCACCTTTTGCCGCGCCACTCCTCGTTGCGCTGCACCGCCTGCACCACGGCCTCGGCCATCTTGCGCGGCGAAGCTGCATCCAGCAAGGCCCGAGCGGTCTTCAGGATCTCGTCGTCGTGCACCTCGAGGGTGCTTTCCGGTTGTTGCAGCATCATGACTTCACCTCTCCTGTGACGTTTGGGGTCAGAAATCGCACCAGGCGGTCGGAGGCCCGGCTCAGGTGGCGCTGCAGAATGCGCACCGCGGCGGCGGCATTCTGGTTCCGGCAGGAGTCGAGAAGCTTCTGGTGTTCATTCTGCGACGCATCCCGGGCGGACAGGCTGCCCAGGTAAATGGTCAGATAGCGCGCGACGTTGTTGTGCAGGACCTCGATCGCGCCGAGCAGCCGGGGCAGGCGGGCCGCCTGATAGAGGGTGGAATGAAACTCCCAGTTGAGATCGCTCCACCTGGCGCTGTCCTCCTCGATCGCGCTGATTTCCAGGACCCCCGCTGCCCGGATCAGATCCGCAGGCCGCAGCCCGGGAATCGCTCTTTCAAGCGCCCGGGTCTCGAGCGCCATGCGCATCAGGTAGATTTCTTCGACTTCGGCGGGCGACAGCTCCGAGACGACGAACCCGCGGTTGGGGAGAAACGCGATCAGCCCCTCGGCCCTGAGCTGCACCAAGGCCTCCCGCACGGGAATCTTGGAAACCCCCAGCTGCTCGGCGATCTGATCCTGCTTCAGCGGCTGGCCAGAGCTCAGCCGGCCCTGCAGAATCGCCTGTCGCAGGGCGGCGGCGATCACCTCCGGCGTGTTGCCCGGGCTTTTGGTCGTTCTCAGGCGGTCCATGCCGGTTTAGTATAATCGTATACGATTTTTGTCAAACCTTTTCTCCGTCCGCAACCGCCGCCCCGCCCCCCCGGCGTGAATGCCTACCGCCGGTCCATCAATATACCGGGTACCCGTAGCGCAAAATCAATTCAGTTCCATAGATCATTTGAGTTCCACGAGTCTTATGGGTTCTGCCAGGCAACAAGAAGTCGATACCGAAGGGCGGCGACGGCCACCCGGGCTCCTCTGTGGATCATGTCCGTCAGAATGAAGACCCCAAATTTAAGGAGCGTGCGATGAAGCAACACCGGATGGTGACGTGGGGGGCGCTGTCACTGCTGATACTGACCGTCCCGGCGGCGGCGCAGGCGCAGCGGCTGCAGACCCAGAAAGGCACCGCGGTAACGGTCGAAAACCTGGTGAGCGGCTTGAATCACCCCTGGGGCATGGCGTTTCTTCCGGACGGCCGTTTGCTGGTCACCGAGCGCAACACCGGAAATCTGTATGTTCTAGGTACCGACCAGCGCTTGTCCCCGCCGCTGACCGGCGTACCGGAGGTGCGGGCGCGCGGCCAGGGCGGGCTGATGGATGTTGCCCTCGATCCGCACTTCGCAGAAAACAGCTACGTGTATCTCTCCTACGCCAAGCCTGGCGAAGGCGGCAAAGCGGCGACCGCCCTGGGGCGCGGTAAACTGGCCGACGGCCGGATCGAAGACTTCGAAGATCTTTTCGTTCAAACGCCCTACGTGGACGGGCCGAACCATTTCGGCAACCGCATCGAATTCTCCCCGGACGGCAGGTATCTGTTTCTGGCGCTGGGCGAAAGGTTCAAGTTCGATCCGGCGCAGGATCTGTCCAATCATCTCGGCAAGGTGATCCGCATCCATCCGGACGGCAGCGTGCCGCAGGACAACCCTTTTGTCGGTCGCGCAGATGCAAGGGACGAAATCTGGTCTTACGGCCACCGCAACATCGAAGCGATGGCCTTTCAGCCCGAGACGGGGACGCTCTGGGTGGCGGAAATGGGGCCCAAGGGCGGTGACGAACTGAACCGAATCGAAAAGGGCGCCAATTACGGCTGGCCGCTGGTCAGCTGGGGCAGCCACTACGACGACCGCAAAATCCCGGAACCGCCGACCCGTCCGGAGTTCACGGATGCGGTCCGGCACTGGACCCCGGTCATCTCTCCTTCCGGCATGGTATTTTATGAAGGCGAGATGTTCCCCGACTGGAAGCACAACGCGCTGATCGGCGGACTGTCGGCGCAGGGGCTCGTCCGCCTGGTGTTTGAGGGCGCCGCTGTCAAAGAGGAAGATCGTCTGCCTTTATCGGCGCGCATCCGCGACGTCGCAACGGCTCCGGACGGATCGATCTACGTCCTGACCGACCGGGATGACGGCAATGTGTGGCGCATCAGCGCCGCGGCAAAGTAAGCGCCGCCCGGATGCCGGGAGTGGCGGTGCGGGCCCGGGCGGGCGGCTCACCCGTCCGACGCATCGCTTTTGAGTTTGCTTTCGCGGCGCAGCCGGACGCTTCTGTAAAGCAGCGCCAGACCGAGCCAGACCAGCACGATGGCAAGCGGGTACGCGATCACGCCGGGGAACAGTGCAAAGAGTACTGCCGCCGCGATCAGCAGGGCCGCCACGCCGGTCATCATGCGCGCCTCGACGGGCTCCAG
The DNA here is from genome assembly GCA_002348005.1 of Desulfobacteraceae bacterium UBA2230. The sequence goes on from DDYQ01000095.1 coordinate 15,219, forward strand.
CACCCGTCGGTCGGTGAAAGCCGCGCCGACGGCGTTCCCGATGCGAAGCGCACCGGCGGTGGCGCGGCCGAAGCTTCCGCCGCCGCTGGTCATCCCCGGGTGGAGGCGCGGCCTCTCGCGGCGCCGCCAATGCTTCGCCAGAACGATTTCGGTGGCGTTGGTCAGGTCCTCGAGATACATCTCCTGCATGGCCAGCGCGAACGATCGGTCTTCGACCACCGCATCCAGTTCGCAGTTCCCGAACCAGCTGGAGATGTTGAGATTGGTGGAGCCGATGCGCGACCAGCGGTCGTCGGCCACCGCCGTCTTGGCATGCAGCATCTTGCCTTTCCATTCGAAGATGCGCACGCCCGCTTTCAGAAGCGGACGATACCCGGCGCTCGACAACGGTCTTAAAATCGGGATGTCGGTGCTGTCGGGCACGAGCAGCCGCACGTCGACGCCGTCTTTGGCCGCCGCTCTCAAGGTCTGCACGTAAGCGGACGTTCCGGCAAAGTAGGAGTCCGTCAGCCACAGCCGCTTCCTGGCGAGCGCGGCGACCAGCTGGTCCAGCCTGAACAGGCCGGCCGTCGCCGGAACGCTGGCCACGATGCGCAGGTTCATGTCGCCGGCTTGACCCGGATGACGGCGAAGCATTTCATCCTCGGGGATGGCGTCGCCGGTCATCTCCCATATGTGCGCGAAGGCGCGCTCGATATCCAGAACGGCCGCCCCGCGAATCTCCACGCCGGTGTCGCGCCAGGGCTCGATGTGCTTTTCGGGGAAGCCCTCCCACATCCGCCCGACGCACAGGCCGCTGACGAAGCCGACCGACCCGTCGACGGCCAGCATCTTGCGGTGGTCGCGCGACAGCCAGCCCAGNNCCTGGACGCCGCCCGCCCGCAGCCGGTCCCAGAACCGCCGGGAGGTTTTGCCGATAGCGCCCATCCAGTCGTAGATAAGGCGCACGCGCACGCCTTGCCGTGCCTTGGCGATCAGCGCGTCGGCAAACTTTCGTCCGGTGTCGTCTTCATGGATGATGTAGTTCTCGAAGTGGACGTGATGTTCGGCCCTGGAAATGGCCTCCAGCCATGCGGGGTAGTTTTCCCTGGCGTCCTTGAGCAGGCGGACGAGATTGCCGCCGCGCAGCGGCGCTCCGGCCACCCGGGAGAAGGCCTGGTCCGCGAAGGCGCGCAACTCGGCCAGGGTGGCGTGCTCCAGGTGTTCGAACTGTAAGCCGGTGGGCATGATCACGTTTCCTTCCGGACTGCCGTCGACAATGGGCGGGGCGCTGCACCCTCCCTTGCTGTTGGACCGTCAGGCCCGCCAGACAAGGGCCCTGAAGGCGCGCCGCGCGAGCCCCTTTGAAAGTCTTGCGCCTGCCGCGCGCGCGGCAATTCAGCGCACGGATTCAGCTGCGGATCATTTTTTCGGGCGTCAGAATACTTTCCAGTTGCTCCGCGCTGAGCAGTTTTTCCTGCA
>DDYQ01000095.1:16688-29371 GCA_002348005.1 Desulfobacteraceae bacterium UBA2230
ATGTAGGGATTCAGAGCCGTGATGATACTGATGCTGTTTTCCACATAGGCCCGGCACACCGCGCGGTTGGCGGTAATTCCGTTGATACACCTGTGGGTCAGGGTCTTGATGGCGTTGGTCAGTATTTTCAACGACTGCAGAATATTGAACGCGATGATCGGTTCCATGACATTGAGCTGCAACTGCCCCGCTTCGGCCCCCATGGTGACGGTCAAATCGTTGCCGATGACCTGGTAGGCGACCTGGTTCACCACCTCGGGGATCACCGGGTTGACTTTCCCGGGCATGATCGAAGATCCGGGGGCCACGGCCGGAAGATTGATCTCGTTGAGACCGGCGCGCGGCCCGCTGCTCAACAGCCGCAGATCGTTGCAGATTTTAGACAACTTGATCGCCACCCGCTTCAGCACGCTCGAAAACAGGACAAAGGCCCCCATGTCGGAGGTCGCTTCCACCAGATCGGCTGATGGCACCAGCTCGACGCCTGAAATAAGGGACAGCTCTTCGATCGCCAGGCTGGAGTACTCGGGCCGGGCGGTGATGCCGGTGCCGATCGCGGTCGCCCCCAGATTGATCTCGCGGAAAAGATTGACCGTATCTTTGATCCGCTGGATGTCCTCTTTCAAAGTGATGCGGTAGGCTTCAAATTCCTGCCCCAAGGTCATGGGAACCGCGTCCTGCAACTGGGTGCGTCCGATTTTCAGGACGCTGGCGAACTCGACCGCCTTCAGTTTCAGTGCGTAGGCCAGCTCCTTCAAAACCGCGGTCAGCGATTCATAGGACAGCAGGATCGAAAGCCGCAGCGATGTCGGGTAGACATCATTGGTCGATTGGGCCATGTTGACGTGATTGTTGGGGTGCACGTGCTCGTAGCGGCCTTTTTCCAGCCCGAGATGCTCGAGCGCCAGGTTGGCGATGACCTCGTTGGCATTCATGTTGGTGGAGGTGCCGGCGCCCCCCTGGATCATGTCGACCACAAACTGGTCGTGAAACTGCCCGGCGATTATTTTGTCGCAGGCGGCACAGATCGCATCGGCGACCGACTCCGTCAAATCGCCCAGCTTGCAATTGGCTTTGGCGCAGGCCTTCTTGGTCATCGCCAGGGAGATGATGACGTTGGGGAAGTGCGCCAGCGTGATGCCCGAAATGTTGTAGTTCTCGACCGCCCGTTTGGTTTGAATGCCATAGTAGGCCTCGGCCGGGACGCTGAGCTCTCCCAGCAGGTCGTGTTCGATCCGATCCTGTTTCGCTGAAGTCTTCATGACCGCTCCTGTCCTGTCATCCATTCGATCGTTAACTGCAGCGCCCGCGTTCACCTGGCCGGGGGCCGGGCGCGCTCGTACTGCACGGGCCAGGCGATCGCTTCACGCAGCGCCCCGGCCGCGCGAAGCGGCCAGTAGGGGTCGCGCAGCATTTCACGCCCCAGGAACACGGCGTCGGCCTGTCCGGTGGCCACGATCTGCTCCGCCTGCTCGGGACTTGTGATCAGACCCACCGCGCCCGTGGCGATGCCGGCTTCCCGGCGGATCGTTTCTGCAAAGGGAACCTGAAATCCGGGTCCGGTCGGAATGCGGGCATGCCGCACCAGTCCTCCGCTGGAGCAATCGATGAGGTCGATGCCGACGGCTTTCAGCGCCCCGCAGAATTGAACCGACTGAGCCAGGTCCCAGCCCCCTTCGGTCCAGTCGGTGCACGATATACGCACCAGCACGGGCAGGTGCTGCGGCCATATGCCGCGCACGGTACGGGCCACCTCGAGCGGCAGGCGCATCCGATTTTCCAGAGCGCCTCCGTATTGATCCGTACGCTGGTTGGCCAGCGGGGATAGAAACTCGTGCAGCAGGTATCCATGGGCCATGTGCAGCTCGACCACCAGAAAGCCGGCCGCCATACTCCTGCGCGCGGCGGATGCGAACCGCTCGACGACATCTTCCACATCCCGGGAGGTCATCTGCCGGGGGGCCGGCCAGCCCGGGTCGAAGGCCAGAGAGCTGGGCGCCAGGGTCTGCCATCCGTCCGCGTCGGGCGAGAGAGGCGCGCCCCCACTCCACGGGACCGCGGTGGAGGCTTTGCGTCCGGCATGCGCCAGCTGGATGGCGGGGATGCAGTCCCGGCTTCGAATGAAGGCGTTGATGCGTTCGAACGCCGCGGCCTGCGCATCGGACCATATGCCGCTGTCCGCCGGTGAGATCCGCCCTTCCGGCGATACGGCGGTGGCTTCAACCATCACCATCGCGGCCCCGCCCACCGCACGGCTGCCAAGGTGCACCAGGTGCCAGTCCGTGGGCAGACCTTCGTCGCTCGAATATTGGCACATGGGCGAGACAAAAATGCGGTTCTTGAATTCCAGGTTGCGCAGGGTGAGCGTGGAGAACAGCGCGCCCATGATTCTCCTTTGCGATGGTTTGGGTTGGGGGCGTCCGACAAGGTCTAACCGCCCGGGAGCCGATCAATTCCGAATCCATTTATTCATTATCAGAAATATGACGCCAAGGCACTCATCAGTTTTGTCGATGGGGTGAAAAAGGCGGGTGCGACGCCTCGGATGCAATCTATTGCGGTCGATAGGCCCCCACCAGCCGCCCCGTCAGGTAGGTTCCCAGCATGAAGTGATCGCGGATGTCGAGCCCCGCCTGAGCGCAGCGGCGGAAGAGAAGGTGCGCCTGAGCCGGAAAGAGGTCGTCCGCTGCATTGTAGTTCAGAACGAGAGGCATTTCCGGCAGGGCCTGGAAACAATAGCGGCGGTCGAATCCCGGCTCGGATTGCAGAACGCCGGCCGCCCGACCCGCGGCGCGGTCCAGGGCCGACAGATTGCTGGCGAACGTCGCGGCGATGGTTTTGTGCGTGTTGGCGGCGAAATTGACGGCCAGGGGACCGGCGCCACGCAGTTCGCGGAACGAACACCAATCATCCTCAAGCGATGCGCCGGTGACCGGCGGCTTGGCAAGATAGCGGCCGATGAGGTCGGCGACCGCCGTGGCGGGAACGCCGCCGCGGTCATCCAGCAGCCGATCCGGCCACAGGGTGTAACACGTTTCGAAAAAAACGATCCGCCGGCCCCCGCATCGCGCCTCGGTCGGCACGGGCTTCATGGCGAACCTGCGGCAAGCGCGTCGATGCGCTCCTGCAGGCGGTCGCGCTCGTCTTCCAGGTCCAGCAGCGCCGCCATCAGGATCGGTTTAACCGAGTGGGCGGGCATGCGCTGCAGAACTTCGGCGAGTTCGGCTTCCACCTGGCGCAGGCGGGCATGCAGGGCGTCCATATTTAAATGTTCGAGATTCATGGTGCCATCATCCCCCTTTTTCGGGGAGCGGTCCTTGACCCAAGTCAACTGGCGAAGATTTTTTGTCCGGGGCAGGTCAGCCGCGCCGATGCGAAATCGTTTAAGGCCCAACAGGCCGGCCGGAGTGACATTGATGTGGAAATGTGGTAAAGCATCCATCAGCGAGGAAAGCAAATGGCGATCAAAGGCGCTGCCCTTCTTTGGATTGGAAGTTGTCTGGCCGGGCTGCTGATTTCAGCGGTTCCGCTGCCGGCGGACACCATATTCAGCTGGATCGACGATCAGGGGGTACGGCACTTCAGCGACACGCCCCCTCCCGCCCACATCACCCAAAGCTCCAGAATGGAATCCCAGTCTCCTGCGCAAACCGAACCGCGGCGGGACACCTACGACCAGATGGTTGAAAGCTCCCGCCACCAGGCCGATGCCCTGAAACACGAACGCGAGCTGGAGGCCGCGAAGCGCGCAGCGCGGGAGGAACTTGAACGGCGGCGCCAGCTGGAAGCCGAACGAAATTCGGAACGACGGCAGCTGGAAGATCAAATCCGGCAGCTGCGGCAGCGGTCACTCGGTCCGACATTTACCGAGGGCATGCGCGCGGCGCAGATAAGCGCCGTGGAAGCGCGGATGCGGAAATTGAACGGCGGATCCGAAGGCGCCGCACCCGCTGCCGAATAAGCCGCCGCGGGAGACATTGCATTTTCTGAAGGTTCTTTACGCAAGATTGTTCCGGGCCGATCCCCCATCCTGCGCAGGGGCCAGGCCCTTCTGGTGCAAAAATGATATTCAATTTGCGCCGCATTCGTCCCTGCGCAGCAAAGGAGATATGCGCGTGAAAAGGAGCAGAGTGTCGGGTGGTTTCGCTGTCGTCGTTTTACTGTTTGCGTTTACCGCGGCGGGAGCTTCCGAGGTCCTGGAATGGAGTGTGAACGAGACGCTGAGCTTCGATGCGGCGCCGATCGACATCGCCGCCGCGCCGGACGGCAGGCGGCTTTTCGTGCTGACCGATCAGGGAAAGATATTCGTCTATTCGTCCGGCGCCCAAGCCGACACCGTAATCGACGTCGGACCGCATGTGAACCGCATCCAGGCGGGTCCGCGTGCGGATACGCTGATCCTGGGCAGCAGCAAGTCCCGGACGGTTCAACTTATCACCGTTGATTTTGTCCAGGAAATCGACACCAGCGCCTCGCCGTTCAAGGGACCCGAAACGGCTCCGGTGGTGATTGCCGTTTTCGACGATTTTCAGTGCCCCTACTGTGCCAGACTCGTACCCGTCCTCGATCAGATGCGCGCCAAATATCCGCAGGACGTCAAAGTCGTCTTCAAACACTTTCCCCTCCAGAACCATCCCTTCGCCGTTAAGGCGGCCATTGCGTCCATAGCGGCAGAAGATCAGGGAAAATTCTGGGAACTTCACGACCTGCTGTTCGAACACCACAATCGACTGGACGATGAAAAAATCGAGGAACTCGCCAGGGCCGCCGGTCTGGACCCGACCGCCTATGAAAAGAAGAAACAAGACCCTGCGGTCATGCAGAAACTCAATCGCGATTTCGTGGAGGGCAAGCGCATTGGGGTCTCCGGAACGCCCACGGTCTTCATAAACGGCGTCCGTTTGCAGGATCGCAGCCCGGAAGGCTTTCAGAAAGCCATCGACAAGCAGTTGCAGAAACACAAACAGACTGCGGGAAAACCTTCTCCCTGACTACTTTTGCTTGAAGGCCGTGTTTTCCGGACACCAATTCGGCTTGCGTTTCGATGGCCGCCGTCGGCCGACGAACCACCGGTCGGCCGGTCAGCCTCCTATATTCTGCGACCCCATACGGCATAGACCGGATCGGCGTACCTCAATTGCCCGAAGTACTTGTCTTGGGGCGGCCGGTCCAATCCCCTGACCGAAAAGGTTCGAAGATCCGCGAATGCTTTGGACTCACGGAAGTATTCCAGCACCAGGCCCATGCGCTCGAACTCGTGCAGCTGGGGCCACAAGGCGATCGCTTTGGGTGGAAACCAGCGATTGCTGAAGGTGACGATGAAGTGGCCGCCGGGCCGAAGCACCCGGGCCACCTGGGCGAACACCGCAAGGGGCGCGGTAAGATACTCCACCGAACCGGTGCACAGCACCACATCGAAGGCCTTTCGGGGCAGCGGCAGCACCGGGTCCGCATTCAGATCGTGCACCCGATAACCGGCAAGCGCCTGGTTCTGCTCCAGTTCGAAGGCATTGAGACCGAGGCCGGTCACCCGGGGCATTGAACGGCCTACGGGCAGATGGGAGTCCCAGCTGGCCATCATATCCAGCACCTGCATCTCCGGTCGGACGAACCGGCCGTATAGATCACGGATCACGTTCAGGGCCGTGTCGTCCATGTGCTGCACCATGCGCGGCTTACCGTAGAATACCGCGTCGGCGGTTTCATCCTCCCGGTCGAAGGCGCATGGGCCGAAAAAGTCCGTCGCTCCTTCGCGCAGGGGCGTCTGCATGCCCACCCCCTGAGTAATGATCTCGATCCAGTCCCGCACGGTTCCGCCGCGCTCGTCCGACTTGGGCGAGACCGCGCCCACGGCGACACTCAGCGTGAGGGGATGCTCCGCAAGGGGGTGGCCCAGATCCGCCGACAGGTGCGTGCGGTCGACCGAAAGGCAGCGGAACGGCACCCGATTGACGCGGAATACGCCGGCCACATCCTTGAGCAACCCTTTCGGGTAGAATCGCCCCGCCTTGGGGAGGAGATCGGGCGGCGCGCCGATGCGTTGCGGATCGAACTGATCACGGGCAATTCTGCGCACATCTCTGCCGCGGTGGCCTTGAATCAATTCACCGGGCAGGCCTTCGATCTGCGCGCGCTCCCCGGCTTTTTTGCCCCGCAGCTGTTCCGCCAGCCGGGGTGGCAGCGCATCCCGCCAGAAGTTGACCTGGCGGATGGCATACGCGTCGGTATGGCGGATCCCGCCGTTGGTCCACCTGAGTTCAAAAAAAAGATCCGCCAGGGAGTCGCTTTCGATCGCATTCATGATGTTTCCTTCCATTGCATGTCTCCTGGGCGCAAACATTGGGCCGCTTGGACGGCATGCAATCACAGGGGATCGACAGGATACGGGTAGGCCAAAACCCCCACCGCAGCCGCGGCGTCACGGGGCGACACTGCCGGCGGGCGCCGAAGAAGGCGAGTCGGTTTTGAGGCTCTTCACGACGGACTTGAACCGGTCGGGTCAAACGAAATCCGCGTCACCGAAGGTGATGTGCCAGTCGTCGAGCCGGTCGACCTCGCCACGTTTTAGGTTGGCGGTATTCAATCTCAGGATCAGGGGCGGGAACCTTCTCAGCGGAAATACAAACCCGCATTTTTTCAGCGACTTGAGCATCGGGGACTTTGGCAGGAGCAAACATGCCGCCAGGGCGTCCTTCCCTTTTTGCATGTCGTGCAGCATGTGATTGACAAGGGTCGCGAGGGTCGCATCGTCATGGGCATGCGCGTAGATGTCCATGATCAGCCCGATTTTGATGCCGTCTCTTTCCGTGCGCCCGAAAACGCAGTACCCTACGGGCTCACCGTTTTTGCTGGCGATGTAGATCCTGTAGGACCGATCGGGTCTTTCGGGATAGCGCCAGTTCAGGTACCGGACACTGCGCGCGATCATGTTCTTGAATGCTTTATTGTAATCACGGCAAAGCCCTTCGATTTCATTCGGAAAGCGATCCACGGCCCGGACTTCGATACCGGGGTGGGTCCTGGGGGCGCGGCGGAACAAGACCTTGTCGATTGCCTTCAGCACCCGACCCAGCGGGATCGAAAGATATCCGCGCTTCAATTTAACGTTCAGCAGGGCCGTAAAGTCCAGGGGACGGCTGAACAGTTGGGGTTGGTATAGAATGAAAAACCCGAGGTGTTTCAAATGCCCGTGAGAAGAGTTCAGGTTGGGGAACCCGTAGACCAGATCGACCCCTTTTTCAGCGCAATCGTCGAATACGCGCTGGGCCAGATTCTTGAAAACACCCTGGTTCCGGTAAACAGGATGGGTCATGAGCCGCAGGGCCTGGCAGCCGGGAATGCTTTTGCCCTGAATGATGAGCCGGGTGGGGACAATGGCATACTGGCCGACGATCTCCTTGCTTTCAATCGCTTCCGCAATCCAGATGGTACCGTGCCCTAAAGGGTTTTGCTCGAAAAGCCACCTCCAGTGTTTCGGGTCGAAACAGCCGTTCACCGCATGGTACAAGTGCGGAAGCGCGGCCCCATCCGCCGGCGCGAATCTGCGCATTCGCCAGTGCCGTGCGGGGGCGTCTTTCATGTCCGGCATAGTGGGGCTTTCATCAATGGATGAGGGCGAACATTTTTTTATCGCCCAGCATCTTCTGTTTGAATACGAAAAAACTGTCGCTGGCCAGAACGGCAATTCTCGGCACGCGATACCGAGATTCGCCACGGTAACATCCGATCCGGGTCGTACAGGCGGAGCGATAACCTGCTTCCCGGACCCAGTCGACATGCTTTTGGTTGAAATACCCGCCGGGGTAGCAAAATGACGTGACCCTGGCGCCCAATCGCTCCTCGACCTTGATTTTGGACTCGAATATCTCCTTTTTTGCCCGGGCATCGTCCATGCGCGTCAGGATGGGATGGGAGAGCGTGTGCGAACCGATCTCCATACCGTTTCCATGCAGGTGCCGGACGTCCCCCCAGTCCATGATCCGGTTGTGCTCCGGGCGACTGGATTCCATCCGGTCCCGGCGATACATGCACTTTTGGCCGATAAGTTCATACGGGATATAGAAAATGGCGCTATAGCCGAATTCCTTCAATACCGGAAATGCTTCGGCATAATTATCTTCGTAGCCGTCATCGAAGGAAAAAATCACTTTAGGGGCTTCCGGCAGCGAACCCGTCGACTCGAGTTCGGCCATCCGCATGTTCTGAAAGCCCATTTCCTTCAGCCAGGCCACCTGTTTCCGGAACTCACGGACCGGGACCGACATTTCGTTCTTCCGGTAATCGTTGATGCGGTGATACATCAGCACATGGATACCGTTGACGACCGCGCCGCCCTGAACCGATCTGCGGATGCGGGATAAAACGGCCAGGTTGGTTTTGACCAGCGACTTGGCGGCCCGTCGGACATTCATCCCGAGGCGGTGGTGCATCGTTTTTTTTCTTATATCCAAAGGGGCTCACATAAAAGGGGTCAGGCGGTTCAGGTTACGGTGCACCTCCAGGCCGGCTCCTATCTCTGGAAAGTGCGGCGGCTACAGCCGGTGAATGGTGGGCTGGTCGTCGGCGTCGATTTCGATGCCCACGGAATCACCGGTCTTGAAGCCGATCTCCCGCAGGCATCTGACCACCTGCTCATGCCGGTCGACATGCCAGTAAACGGACCACATGGGATTTCGGATCGTATCGATGCCGTAGGCTTCATGGGTGCCGAGATTGACCCGAATCTTGTCCTTGGCGATGAGGGTGTCGGCCTCGGCGATGAAATAGTCGATCTTGTAGAGATTTTCCCGCAAGGCAATGAAGAGCCGCTCCTGATCTTCCGGCATGTCATCCAGGTAATGATTGGCCACCTGGTAGAGGTCCCTCGGGACTTCGATGGAGTACCCCATCACCGCGAAGCGATGATGGCGGAGGGCGAAATTTTCCATTTTCTGCTCGAAGTCCCGAATGAAGTCGAGGATATCTTCCAGGGAGCACTCGGATCCCTGGCTTGATCCCAGGACGATGTCCTCGCATTTGCCAATGATGTCGATGTACAAAGAGCGGTTGTCCATGACGAAGACCGGCCGCTCCCGATAATTTCGACGCCGCCGGAGCCGATGGATGCCGTCGAGCTGGATGGAATCTTCGCTCTCCATCCGCCGGGGCATTTCGATGTGCGAAATATCCTTGGCCTGGACCACCCAGATATTCCCGTCCTCCGAAACCATGTACTCGATTTCGCAGGGAAATCCGAGAGCATTCTGAATGTCCCGCGACAGGTCGAGCAGCTTCCGATCGTGAGGCGTCCGGGTGATATACGGATCGCTTCGCACCTTTTGGGGTTTGTTGTGCGTATACCCGAACTCCCAGTGGTCTCCCACCATTTTGGCCATCACATGGGTGCCTTCGATAAAGGGCATCACCACCACGCCCAACGCTTCGGGATCGAAAGCCGGTGCATGATTGAACTTCTGCTGCCGGGCGATGGAGAGCCGTTTGAAGGTCAGAACCGACCGGATCATCTTCTTCCGGGCATAGCGGATACCGGCCACGTCGGCATAGGTCTCCAGCGAGTCGAATGTGCCCCCCTTGTAGAAATGCTCCTGCGGATGGGCGCTGCGGGCGATCACCTTGTAGAGGTCGCAGCGGTGCGCGAAGAACCGTTTCAGCTCTTCGAAATCTCCATCCTTGAATTTCCTGGCCGGTATATAGACGAACTCCGGCACATTGAAACCGCCGGCCTTCAGTTTTTGCAACAGTTTCGGTTTTTCGGGGAGAACCGCCTCGCCGCCCCCCACCGGCTTCACATCCGCTGCCCGCATGGAATTGCCTCCTGACCGTACCCGTGTAAACGGTTGACGCCCGCTTTGCAGAAGCGCAGGCGCGTCACGGGCGTCGACGCCGTGCAAATCAATCGTGCCCGCCCGGCCGTCCATCTTCCTGCCCGTTTTCATACCCGAATGGGTGATTATATCAATTAAGTTTCATTTTTCAAAATGTCCTTCCAAAATCGTCCTGCCGCCTCCCCCCTTCGGCCCGCTCGCCTCCCCGTCCCGCGCCCCGCCGTTTCAGGCCGCGGCGTGCGGACCGGACGGCGGCGCTGACCCGCGGGATTCGAAGATGGATGGACCCCCGGGCTCAAGTTTGCTATGGAGGTTGGACCCGGATTTCAGGAGGATATATGAAGAGCATGGCCACCCAGCTCGCGATCCTGCTCAGAAGCGGACGCCAGCGAAGCAACATGCAGCTGCTGCTCAAATTCACTTTGGTCCTGATCTTTTTTTTCATTGTCTACAGCGTTCTCTTTCATCTGCTGATGCTCTACGAGGGGCGCCAGTACTCCTGGATCACCGGCTTCTACTGGACCCTGACCACCATGTCCACCCTGGGCTTCGGCGACATCACCTTTACCAGCGATGCGGGCCGTCTGTTTTCGGTGGTGGTGCTGCTCAGCGGCATCGTGTTTTTGCTGGTGATGCTGCCCTTCACCTTCATCCAGTTTTTCTACGCCCCCTGGCTGGAAGAGCAGAACAGGGCGCGCGCACCGCACGCGGTGTCGGAAAAGATGTCGGGCCACGTGATTTTTACGCACTTCGACGCCGTGGCCGTAAACCTGATCGAAAAACTCGGCCGCTACGGCATCGACTATGTCATCGTAACCGCCGATCTTCAGCATGCCCTGGATCTGCACGACCAGGGCTACCGGGTGGTGGTCGGCGAACTGGACGATCCGCAAACCTACGTGCGCCTGCGAATCGATCACGCCGCCCTGGTCATGGTGATGAACGACGACATGGCCAGCACCAACATCATCTATACCATCCGGGAGATCAACACCCGGGTGGTCACGGTGACCAATGCCGATGTGGATGATTCCCTCGATATCCTGCAACTGGCGGGCAGCACGCATGTCTTTCAATTCACCAAGATGCTGGGCAAGGCCCTCTCCCGCCGGGTGCTGGGCGTCAGCATGAAATCCAACGTGGTGGGGCGCTTCGATCAACTGCTGATCGCCGAAGCACCGGCCATGCGCACCTGGTTACAGGGCCAGACCCTGGCCCAGAGTCGCCTGCGGGAGGTCACGGGAGTGACGGTGGTCGGCATCTGGGAGCATGGCAAGTTCCTGATCCCCTCGCCCCTGGCGGTGATCGACGAGTCCACCGTGCTGGTGCTGGCCGGCACCGAGGCGCAATTGGATCGTTTCGATCGTTCGATTCGGCCGACCGATGCTCCCGAGCCGAAGAACAGGCCGGTCGTGGTGCTGGGCGGCGGCCGCGTGGGACGCTCAGTTGCCGAAAGCCTTCAGGCCAGCGCAATCGATTTCCGGGTGGTAGAAAAGGAAGCCCACGTCGCCGCCCGGGGTCCCAACGTCGTTCACGGCAGCGCCGGCGACCTGGAAGTTCTGATCAAGGCGGGCATCAAGGAAACCCCCTGCGTCATCATCACCACCCACAACGACAACCTGAACATATACCTGACCATCTATTGCCGCCGCCTGCGGCCCGATGTGCAGATTATCAGCCGTGCCAGCCTGGACCGCAACATCAACACCCTGCACCGGGCCGGGGCCAATCTGGTGATGTCGTACAGTTCACTGGTGTCCGCCACGATCCTGAACCTGCTTCAACCTCAACAGATGCTGATGCTTTCCGAAGGGCTCAATGTCTTTCGGGTCCCTTTGCCGCCGCGGATCAGAGACAGGGCCTTGATCGATATCGACATTCGCGAAAAAACCGGCTGCAGCGTCGTCGCCGTTAAAAGAAAAGGCGAATTGCTGATCAACCCGAATCCCGCCATCGTCCTGGAGCAGGGAGACGAGCTGGTTTTGATCGGATCGGCCGAGTCCGAGAATCGGTTCAGAGAAATATATCCCCTCACCCAGTAGGTTGGTCCGCCTGCAGGCGTTTCCCGGCCCCGCCCCGGGGAAATCAGACGGCCTGGGTCGCTGCTGCTTTTTCTTTGTTCACGCGGATGCGCTGAATCATATAGATCACCACCATGATTGCCAGACCGAGGAGCGAAGTCGTATTTTCGTGCAGCAGCATGCAGAGGGCGGCCACGCCGCTGAAGAAGCGTTCGATGAAGGTGGATCTGGCCTTGAAATACCCGATGATCGTGGCTCCCAGAAAGACCACGCCGGCCACAATGGTGCCGAACACGCGCAGAAATTCCACAAGATCGAAGCTTACCGCGGGGTCCAGGATGCTGGGCATCCACAGGATGATCGGGGAGTAGACGAAAGCGAACGGCACGTAGATCTTGGCCGAGGAAAGCGCAAAGGCCGTGAAGCCGCTCCGGAAGGGATCACCGCCTGAAATCCCTGAAGCGGCATAGGCGGCCAGCGCCACCGGCGGCGTCACGTCGGCCAGGACGGCGAAGTAGAGGACAAACATGTGCGACACCAGCGGCGGAATGCCGAACTGCATCAGCGCCGGCGCGGCGATCATCGAGGCGACGATGTACTGGGCAGTCGTGGGGATGCCCATACCGAGGATGAAGCAGGCGATCATCGTGAAGAAGAGGGTGAAGAAGAGCGTCATCCCGTGCATGGTCAGAAGGTGCAGGAGGTCGAGATGGAGCAGGGCGGAGGCGGCCTCCTGGGCCAGGCTGATGACCGTGGCGGCGAACTTGAGGCCGAGACCGGTCAGCGTTGTTCCTCCGACGATGAAACCCACGCAGGCGCAGGCGGCGCCGATGGCGAT
>DDYQ01000163.1:0-11895 GCA_002348005.1 Desulfobacteraceae bacterium UBA2230
GCAAGTACTGCGCGTACGCGGCCGGCGACCTGGCCGGCTCCATGCGGCTGAATTACCCGCCCAATGTCAAGGTGGTCCAGGTGCCGTGCACCGGACGGGTGGACATCCTGCATCTGATGCGCGCCATCGAGGAGGGCGCCGATGCCGTCTACGTAGCCGGCTGACTGGAGGGTGAATGCCATTTCCTGGAAGGAAATCTGAAAACCCGCCGCAAAGTCGAATATGTTAAGAAGACCCTGAAACAGATCAACATCGAGCCTGAACGCGTGGAGATGTTCAACCTGAGTTCGGCCCAGGGGCCGCGCTTTGCCGAAATCGCCACCGAAATGACCGAACGGGTAAAGGCCCTGGGCCCCAGCCCGCTCAATAAATGCAAGAATTAGGGGCAGTTTAAGTTTGAAGTGTTAAGCCGAGTGGTTTTTCTACTTAATCCTGAACGCTTAAAACTTAACGCATACCGCTTGAAGTGGATCCTGAGCGGTACAGGAAGTCAAAATTAAGGGCAATCGTATTCTAATCGTAACCGATTCAAGAGGTGAATCATGATAGTTGCTGACCGAAAACCGTTGGAAGAGATTGTGGAGATGGTCAAGCCGTATGACAAAATCATGCTGGTCGGCTGCAAAGGGTGCGTGACCGTCTGCAACGTGGGCGGGCTCAAGGAGGTCCAGATCCTGGCCTCGACCCTGCGCATCGCCCGCAAGAAAGAGGGCCGTCCCCTGGAAGTTGAAGAGCGTATGCTGGAGCGGCAGTGCGATCCTGAGTATATCGAGCAACTGCGCGACAGCTACGACAAGCACGATGCCGTGCTGTCGATGGCCTGCGGCGTAGGGCCGCAGTTTTTGTCCGAGGCCTATCCCAGCCAGAAATTCTTCCCCACCGTGAACACCAAATTTTTCGGCGGTGCCGTCCAACACGGTATCTGGGAAGAGCGCTGCGCGGGGTGCGGTACCTGCGTGATTCATCTTTACGACGGCCTGTGCCCCATTGCACGCTGCTCCAAGAGTTTGCAGCACGGCCCATGCGGCGGCAGCGCGGGCGGCAAGTGCGAAATCTCCAAGGAAACCGAGTGCATCTGGGATACGATCGTGCGCAAGAAAATCGAACAGGGGCGGTTGGCCGACCTGCGGCTGTACCATGCACCCAAGGACTGGCGCACGGCCCGTGACGGCGGACCCCGCAAGAGCATCAGGGAGGAGTTGGTGAAATGAGCAACAACGGCTACAAATCGGGAAGCAATCTGGAAAAAGTACTCAAGGCCGGCCACTTTGCCTTCACCGGAGAGTGCGGGCCGCCCAAGGGCGCCAATGTGGAACACCTCAAAGAGAAAATGGAGCCGCTGCGCGGGAAAGTGGACGCCATCAATGTCACCGATAATCAGACCGCCGTGGTGCGCATGTCCAGCAAGGCCGCCAGTGCCATCATGGTACAGGCCGGACTGGAACCCAATTTCCAGATGGTATGCCGCGACCGCAACCGCATCGCCATGCAGAGTGATATTCTGGGAATCAGCGCCCTGGGCATTCGCAACATGCTCTGTTTGTCGGGCGACCATCAGAAATTCGGCAACCACCCCGAAGCGAAAAATGTCTACGACATCGACAGCATGCAGCTCATCGCCCTGGTCAAGAAGATGCGCGATGAAGGCAAGTTCCTCAACAACGAGGAAATCGATATGCCGCCCAAAGTCTTCATCGGCGCCGCCTCCAACCCCTTCGGCGATCCGGTGGAATTTCGTGTTCACCGCCTGGCCAATAAGATTGAGGCCGGGGCCGACTTCATCCAGACCCAATGCATTTACAACATGAAGCGCTTCCGTGAGTTCGTAAAACAGGCCGTGGATATGGGGCTGACGGAAAAGGCCTACCTGCTGGCGGGCGTTACGCCCATGAAGAGTGCCGGCATGGCCAACTACATGGCCAAGTTCGTCCCGGGCATGGATGTGCCCGAGGAGTTGATCAAGCGCCTCAAGGGTGTGGACAAGAAGCTGCAGTCCGAAGAGGGCATCAAATTCGCTCTGGAGCAGATCGCCGAATTCAAGGAAATGAAAGGCGTTGCCGGCGTCCATTTGATGGCCATCGAATGGGAGCACAAGGTTCCGGAGATCGCCGAGCGCGCCGGCATGTTGCCACGGCCCCGGATCGACTAGAGATCCCCAAAAACCATGCTTGATGAGGCCGGTCGGGTCGCGCGCCCGCCGGCCTTTCTGTTGTGTTCGGATAGCGGACGGTTGACGAGTGCCGGTCTGCCGGGGTATCACTTCGATCGCGAAACGATGCGGACACCCACGCCACTGCCGCTGCGACAGGACCGAAAACGCATGACCACCCGAATTCTGCTGATTTCGCCGGTCAGCCACAACAAGATTCTGGGCGAGGAGTTCTTCTTCAAACTCCCGATGCTGGCCCTGCCGACGCTGGCGGCCTATACGCCGGCCGATTGCACGGTCCGCATGATCGATGAACGCGTGCAGGTGCTCGATGAAACCATCGAGGCCGATCTGGTGGGCATCACATCGATGACCGCCCTGGCACCGCGGGCCTACCGGATCGCCGACGGTTTCCGCCGGCGGGGAATCACGGTGGTCATGGGCGGCATGCACCCCTCGGCCAGACCCGAGGAGGCGTTGAGCCACTGCGATGCCGTTGTGGTAGGAGAAGGAGAGCTCGTATGGCCTGAACTGATCGAGGATTTCAAGCACGGTCGATTGAAGCGGATCTACCGGGCTGAACGACTCTTCGACGTCTCCCATACCCGCCCCCCGCGGTGGGATATCACCGACAAGGAGATGTACAGTCCGGTTGATTTCATCGAAACCACCCGCGGCTGCCCCCTGAGCTGCAATTTTTGCGCCGTGACCAACTTCTTCGGTGGCCGTTACCGCACCAAACCGCTTGAACTGATTGAGCACCTGGTCGGGCGGGTCAGGCCCACTTCCAAGCGGCTGGCCCTCAAGAACATGGTCTTCTTTGTGGACGACAATATTGTAGGCAGCCGCCGGCACTGCAAAGCGTTGTTGGAAATGCTCAAGGCCTACAACATCCAATGGGTCGGCCAGGCATCGATCACCGTCACGCGTGACGAGGAGATCCTCAAGCTCATGTCCGAAACGCGCTGTCTCGGCCTTTTGATCGGCATGGAGAGCCTCTCCGACAAAACTCTGGCGGACTGCGGAAAACGGGTCAACCGCCCGGCCGACTACATCGCCGCAGTGGATAAGCTGCACCGCTACGGGATCGGCGTCAAAGCCAGCTTTATTGTGGGTTTTGACAATGACGATGCGCGCGTTTTCGACCAGATGGCCGATTTTGTCACCCGCTCCAACCTCGACAGCGTTTATTTCAGCATTCTGACCCCCTATCCGGGAACCGGTTTCTTCGACCAGATGGAAAGCGACGGCCGAATACTGCATCACCACTGGGAAAAGTACGACACGGCCCATGTGGTGTTCCAGCCGGCACGCATGAGTCCCGAACAACTTCAGGAGGGTTTTTTCCGATTGTATCGTCGGGCCCTCTCATACCCTTCGATTGCGCGGCGTTTGTGGCGGGCCCGTACCCAGCTGCAATTTTTCCTGCCGGACAATCTGGCGTTTCGCTACTGCATGCTCGGGATGGACAAGGCCCACCGCAGCGAACCGACTGCAGCCGCAAATTAAACGGATGCCGCGCGCACGTGCTGCGTGCATCCATCCAAGCACCGTGTCGGCACGCTCACTTTTTCCCGGCTTTGAGTTTTGTGTTTTAGGTTTTAATTTGAAGGGTCGAATTGAACAAAATGAATGATGAAGATCTATTGTGTGCGTTCAGTTCAACGCAACACGGCTGACGATTCCATCAAAAAGATTGGACCGCAGTTTGCGCACGCATCCCGTCCGAGGAAAGATATGAGGTCTACATGACCACGGGCTCTAAAGCCGCCCTCCTATCTTCTCGTATGCGCCCGTACCCGTTGAGCCAGGTCGCTCGGCACGTCTGGCGCACTCCCTTTCTGCGCAATATTTTTCTCGTGTGTCTGGGGGTGGCGGTGCTTTTGCCGCTGGTCAACGGTTTGTACCTGACACCAGCCTATCATCAGATGCTGGCTGCCATTCGGGAACAACACGCCCACCGGATTGCCGCACACCTGATGAATGTGCTCGAAATCGAAGGAGAGCCTTTCAGCCACGCCACCGTCAGCGCAGCTACGGACGAGCGCGTTCAGCAGGTGCTGAGCGATCTGGGGTTGGAAAAAATGAGGCAATTCGATCCAACGGGACAAGTCGTTTTTTCCAGCACACGAGAGGAGGTCGGTCAATCCATTCGTCAACCTTTTTTCAGGGAAAAAGTGGCCCGGGGCCAGACGATGTCGCGGGTTGTCTACAAGGGCCGGCGCAGTCTCGAGGGGCGCATTCTCGACAAGGATGTGGTCCAGATCTACCTGCCGGTGATGAAGGCCGGAGCTTTTCTAGGCGCCTTCGAAATCTATTACGATATTACGTCCAGCGTGGAAACGTTGGACCGGCTGCGCCGGCAAGGTCAGATCATCATGCTCCTGGTTGCAGCGGGTATGATGGCGATCGTCGGCCTGACGCTCGCCAAGGCTGGCGCGGCGACGATGGCCCACGCGCAGGCCGCCGCAGATCTGCGCAGCGCGCACGTCAAGCTGGAAAAGCATGTCGAAGCACGCACCCTGGATTTAATAATGGCCAACCAGGAGTTGCAGCAGGAAAATATTGAGCGCCGTCAGGCCGATGAAGCGCTGCGACAGAGCGAAAGACGCTTCCGGATGCTGGTTGAAACCATTCCGCACGGCATCGTGGAGATCGACCGGCGGGGAGGTATCACTTTTGCTAACCCTGCGCTGACGCGCATGTATGGATTCAGCGAGCAGGAGTTGCGCGGCAAAAATCTTTTCGAGTTGTCCTCCAGTCCGGAAGAGCGGCGCCGATTGCGCGACCATCTGGAAGACTTGATGCACCGTCAACCGGAGCCGTTTCCATGGCACAGCAAGGATCTGACCCGAGACGGCAGCTTGATCGAAACCCAGGTGGATTGGAATTACCGCCGCGACGATGTCGGCCGGGTCACGGGGCTGATTGCGGTGATCTCTGAAATCACCCATCGCAAGCACGCAGAAAAAGCCCTGTTGGACAACCTGCATTTCATGAACACGCTGATCGACACCATACCCAATCCGGTCTTCTACAAAGATGCCCAGGGGGTTTTCCTGGGCTGCAATGTCGCCTATTGCCAGATCATGGGAATGCGCAAGGACCAGATCATCGGCCGTCGGTTGATCGATCTGGGCGGCATCGCCTTTGCCGAAAAGGCCGACTATTTCCACAATCAGGACATAATGCAGCTTCAGAACCCGGGTATACGGACCTTTGAGGAGCATATCCGCTGCGCCGACGGGCAACACCGGGACTACATCCTGTTCAAAGCCACTTTTCGGGATGCGGAAGGCATCGTTGCCGGTCTGGTGGGCATTATGCTGGACATCACGGCGCGCAAGCAGGTGGAAAAAGAACTCGAGGAAAGCAAAAACCTGTTCGACGCCTTTATTCAGCATATTCCCGGGCTGGCCTATATGAAAGACGATCAGGGCCGCTACCTCTTTGTAAACGACGCTTTCGCCCGATTTACCGGGCTCAGGGCCGATGCTCAGATCGGCCTGCGCGACGCCGAAGTGTGGGATGCGGAAACGGCGCGGATACTGAACCGAAACGATGAGGCCATCCGCCTCAGCCAGGTCGCCGCCAACATTTTGGAAACCGTACGTCTGCCCAATCACGAACAGCGCCATCTGCTGACCACCCGCTTTCCCATCTTCAAGAATGAAGACCTTTTCGCGCTGGGCGGCGTGTCGATCGATGTGACCGAGAGCACGCGGGCCGAACAACAGCGTCAGCAGCTCGAGATGCAGCTCCAGCAAGCACAGAAAATGGAAGCGCTCGGTACCCTGGCGGGCGGCATCGCACACGATTTCAACAATATCCTCGCGGCGGTCATCGGCTACACGGAGATCGTGGCGGCCGAAATCTCCAAAGACTCCCAGACCTACCATTACCTGTCGCGTGTGCTGGAAGCCGGCGAGCGGGCCAGGGCACTGGTCAAGCAGATCCTGACCTTCAGCCGCCAGAGCGAGCTTGAACCCAAGCCGGTGCAGGTCAAAATCATCGTCAAGGAGGTGCTCAAACTGTTGCGTGCCTCCCTGCCGGTGACCATTGAAATCGTTCAGCAGATCGACAGCGACGGCACCGTGATGGCAGACCCGGTCCAGATTCATCAGGTGATGATGAATCTGTGCACCAACGCCGGTTATGCGATGCGTGAAAAAGGAGGGCGCCTGACCGTGCGCCTCGCCGACATCTATCTAGATGACGCCGCCGGACAGCGCCTGGGCAAACTGGCAGCGGGTCGTTATCTTAAATTATCCGTGATCGATACCGGATATGGTATCGCCCCCGAACATCTTTCACGCATCTTCGACCCCTTCTTCACCACCAAACCAAAGGGAGAGGGCACCGGAATGGGGCTTTCGGTTGTGCACGGCATCGTCACCCGCCTGGGCGGGACGGTGAGCGTGGAGAGTACGCCCGGTGCCGGTGCCGGTTTCGATGTCTACCTGCCGCTGATCGCAAGTCCGGCCCTTGCCGCGCCGACCGAGGCGACCGCCCTGCCGGTCGGCACCGAAAAAATTCTGGTGGTGGATGATGAAGTGTTCCAAACCGATATGTCGAAGCACCTGCTCGGTTTGCTGGGCTATAAAGTCGAAACGTGCAATCGCGCCAGCGAAGCGCTGATCCTGTTTGAGAAGTCACCGCTGGCGTTTGATCTGGTTATTACCGACATGGTGATGCCCGGAATGACCGGAGACGAGTTGGCGCGCCGGCTACTGGAACTGCGGCCGGACTTGCCGATTATTCTGTGCACCGGGTACAGTGAGAACATTACCGAATATAAAGCCAGGGCCTTGGGTATCAAAGGATTCGCCCTCAAGCCGCTGGTGATGGAGGAACTGGCGCGCCTGATTCGTCAGGTTCTGGAGACACGGAAAAACATGATCGGGGAAGAGTGAAATGCAAACGCTTCACCCTTCAGGCAGCAGCAGGTAATCGGCCTCCTCGGCCGAGAGCGTCGCGGGTTCGAAAACACCTGGAGTGAAGGGCAGGATCACCGAAAGCGAAACAGCGGAACGCTGCCGCACCTGCGTCGGAATGCCCGGCCGGCGGGCGTGACCGCTGCCGGCCAGAATGATGAGCGTATGACCGGGATTCTGCTCCAGAAACCGAACGGCATGCACCGCCATGGCGGTATCCCAAACCATTTGCGCTTCACAGAAACTGTCGAACGTCATTTCCCCATGGCCGTGCATACCATGCGCCCGGGCGACAAAGTCGCGGTAAGCGGGAGTGATGTCGCAGGTGACATGGCCCAGGATTTCCTTCTGCTCAGAGCTGAGCGAGTCGAATCCCTGCCGGGCCACCTGACGTGTGATGTCGCGCGGGACATTCAAGCCGAGCATGGGGATGCGGTTTTGACGCGCGTAATCGAAAATCGGGCGGTACAAGTCCCACGGAAAATTCCAGTCTTCGAAATACACGGCCTTGAGATCCGCTTCGGTCAATTCCCCCTGCACCCATTGCTTCAAAATCGGATCCCGGTCATGGCGGAACATTTCCAACCCGATGGCAATGTCGCGTCCTGACTCGTGCAAAGCCCGGATCAGCCTCAACTGGGCGGCGTGATGGGCGGGATCGGTATGATGCTCGCCGACTAGAATCATGCGGACAGCCTTCATTTTTTCCAGAGCCTGGTCGCCACTCACCTGCGCTTCACTGGTCAGATCGTGCAGGCGCAGACCGGCATGATGATGAGACGCGGCTGCGGCCATGTTCAGGCTAATCAGAACGATCAGGAGTGCTTTCATTCGTAACTCCATTGGTTTGAGACCAGTTCACCTGCAGAGGCGAATCGACTGCGGGCCAGACGCCCTTGAGGCGGTTGTGCGCCCCGTCGAACACCAGATAGCTGTAGTTGCCGTAATGGCTGATTTTGGCGGTGACGCTCCGGGCTGCAGACCGATCGCCGGTCGGCAGGTAGACGGCCACTGGATGCCGGTTGAGGTTAAAGACACCGAAGAAACTGAACTGGCCGCGCGGGTAGGATCGGCCTTCCAGGGTGAAATGGTTCTCGCTAAACGCAAGTGCCGGAAACGCGGCGTTCCAGCGGTCAGGGTCTGCAGGAGGATCGATCAAAATCAGAGCACCCTCAACTGTCCGTGGATCGGTTTGCCCCTTCACGATTTCAGCTGAACCAAAGCCCAGGGCGGTCTGCAGGATGTCGGCAGCTTCCATCCCCGTCCCGCTATGCGGCGCAACCGCAATGGTCATCCTGGGTGCGGACCGAAGGGCGTTGACCGTGGCCGGAAGTTCTTCAGGCGCCAGGCGGCGGAACAGGTCGGCCTCCGCATCGACGGTGAACTGGAGCGGAGGCGCCGGACTGATGAACTCGAAATCACCCCAAAGGCTGTCGAGAAGCAGTGTCTGAGACAGGGTCCGGCTGCCGTCGGAAAGCTGCAGCGGCACCAGAAGGGTGTACACCGGCTTGGTTTGGCCCACGCGGCCACGTACAGTCCAACCCTCCGGCGTTCGCAGCGTTTCGATGCGATCCAGGAACAATCGCGGGGCGCCGGCCCTTTCCAGCCATTGGGTGAAAAATGCATCCAGCGCCTTGCCCGAATGGGCTTCAAACGCAGCCTGCAGATCGGACCAGGCGGTTTCGCGAAAACGGCGTTCGGCATACACATCGCGCAGGGTGCGCCAGAACACCGCATCGCCCACCGTGCGGCGCAGCATATGGAAGAGCATGGCCGATTTGTCATAGCCGACCGTTTTGGTCACCGGATCGGTTCGGCCGATGAAGTCCGACAACGCCATGTCCCGGTCTGCCGGTACCAGGGAGGCATAGTTGCGCAGCCATTCCTGACGCTGCACTACGGCGTGGGCGGCTGAGGCCCGTTCCTTGTAAAGGTGTTCGGCGACGTAGGTGGTCAGGCCTTCGGCCCAGTTGCCCTGCCGGCTGTCCACCAGAACGCCGTTGCCCCACCAGCAGTGGGCGATTTCATGTCCCAGGCTGGTCTGCGGAATGAAGGGCAACTGCAGAACCTGGCCGCCGATCAAGGTGAATCCGGGAAATCCATACCCGGTGGGAAAGAAATTTTCCACGACGGCGAATTGCCTGAATGCATAGGGACCGAACAAGTCCGTGTAGAGCTGAAGATATCCAGCGGCGGCGGTGAGGTACGTGGGTGACAGATGATCCAGTTGGGCGGTGAAATAGGTTGCCGCGCCGATCCGGTTCAGCGGCCGCACACGGTGAAGATAGGGTCCGACCACCAGACTCAGTGCTTCGACGATCGGATCGCAGTGCCAGCGCGATATCGTCTGCTGCGGCAGATCGCGGTGTTCGATCAAATCGCCCGACACAACCGCCAGGAACCCCCGGGGGGCTTCCACCGACAGCTGCATGCTGCGGTCGCGGGGGCTCTGGGGATACCAGTATGCGCCGGCCAGAATAAAAGCGCCGCCTTCGGTGATGGTGCCGCTGACGCCATAGCCCGGATTGTCGGTATTGAGGGTTGAGTGGGGCAGCGGGTCATCGAACCGGCAGCTGTAATGGATCTCCAGCAGGTGCTCGCGCCAGTCGGAAGGAGTTTCAACGCGGAGTTGCGCCGCAGCGGCATCGAAGCGATAGGGTATGGAGCGTCCGTCCAGGCGGACCGACTGGATCAGAGATCTGGACGCCACATTCAAGATCAGCTCATCGAGTCCTTCGGGCGGCGTGACGCGCATCCGGTCGATACCGGTTAAGAGGCGTTGGTTCAGATCCAGATGAATGGTCAGATTGTGGTGAACGTCGGCATGCGCCCTCGGGGCCGCGCCGTACGCGAGCACGAGGCAGGCCGCGCAANNAGATGGTCCACTTGCGGTGCCGACGGTTCATCTTCTGGAGCATCCGTTTGGGTTGCCATCAATTTAAGGGCGAGGGGCGGCGCTGTCAAAAGAGACGCCTGGAGTCAATCTTGGCCGCGCGCTTCATTCGGCATGATGGAAGTACGCATGGCAATTCTTCGCGCCGCTTTATCCTTTCGCCCGTCAAAAAGGTCTTTGACTTGCGGCGAAGTTCTTCCGGGTCCAGCCTTCCTGCGCGGTGGAAACGGTTAACCCGCCCGCTTCGGACCAACGACCGGGCAGGGGAACGGGCGCGATCAGATCAAACCCTGATCCAGCATGGCATATACCACACGCGAGAAGCCGGCGATATTGGCGCCCAGGTGATAATTCCGGGGATGGCCGAAGTCGGCGGCCGTTTCCAGGCACTGGCGGTGGATGTTCTTCATGATCTGCTGCAAACGCGCATCCACCTCTTGACGGGACCAGGTCAACAGCATGCGGTTCTGGGCCATTTCCAGGCACGATATCGCGACTCCGCCGGCATTGGCGGCCGTGCCGGGTGCGAACAGCACATTGCTTTCCAGCAGCAATTCAGCCGCTTCGGGCGTACAGGGCATATCGGCCCCCTCACAGATGAGCCGCACACCATTGTCGATCAGGTGCCGGGCGTCCAAGATGCTGAGCTCGTTTTCATATGCGCAGG
Source organism: Desulfobacteraceae bacterium UBA2230 (assembly GCA_002348005.1). The sequence continues at coordinate 10,644 of DDYQ01000163.1, forward strand.
GAAAAGCGCAATCGGCTTTGTGGCTCCAGAGCGGATTGTGATCGAGTCCGCGGGAATTCTCCACGTAGGTGGTCTCGGAGTACTTGTCCACATACTCGTGAATGCGGCCCCGTTTGAGGTTCTTCAAACGTTTGACGTAAGCCAGCTTGCTGGCATCGATGCCTTCTTCATCGTAGATATGGCCGGAGCTGTCCGACAGGGTCAGCACCTTCCCACCCAGTTGGATGATCTTCTCGGCCGTGAACTGGGCCACGTTGCCCGATCCGGATATCAGACACCTTCTGCCCTCAAGGGTCTGGCCGTGGGCGGCCAGCATCTCGGCGGCAAAGTAGCCTACCCCGTAGCCGGTGGACTCCGGTCTCAGCTGGCTGCCCCCCCAGCCCGGTCCTTTACCGGTCATTACCCCGGAGAATTCGTTACGCTGCTTTTTATAGGCGCCGAATAGAAAGCCGACTTCCCGCGCCCCCACGCCCAATCCTGTGCCGGGCACATCCACATCGGGTCCTATATGGCGTCCCAGTTCGGCCATGTAGCTCTGGCAAAAGCGCATCACCTCATTGTCGGACTTTCCTTTTGGATCGAAGTCGGAACCGCCCCGTGCACCGCCGATGGGCAGCATGGTCAATGCGTTTTTCAATACCTGTTCCATGGCCAGCAGTTTGAATATCCCCAGCGAGCTGGAGGGGTGAAAGCGCAAACCGCCTTTGTAGGGCCCGATGGCACTGTTCATCTCGACACGAAAACCACGATTCACGTGCACCTGCTCCTGGTCATCCATCCAGGGCACCCTGAAGATGATGATCCGCTCCGGCTCCAGAAATCTCTCGATGACGGCCTGCCGGCGGAATTGAGGGTTGCGGTCCAGAATAGGTTTGACCCACTCCAGCAGCTTTTCAACCGCCAGATGGTACGCTTTCTCGTGGGAATCTTTATTCTTCAACCATTTGATGGCGTCGGTCATGGCGATCCTCCAAGGTTATGCGTTGATGATCGAAAGGGCTTCGGCGCGATAGGCGTCCATGATGTAGGGAATGCCCGTCACCCGGGCGCATTCTTCCGTGAGCGAGGCCAGATCCTTGCGGCTGATGTAAGGTACGGCCCAGCTGCGCGAGCCCGCCATGAGCTGCTGCAGTCCGACCTTGATCTTGTCGGTGACATTGTAGATGCCGATGGCGCCCAGGGGGATCTTTTCGATTTCCGATCCATACTTTTCTTTGAGCGTCTCGTAATTCATGAAGATCTCTTCTTTGGT
>DDYQ01000163.1:11909-18536 GCA_002348005.1 Desulfobacteraceae bacterium UBA2230
CCCACCATGCCCGGAATCATCAGGGCACGGCCCATGCAGACCGCTTTGCAGTACGGGGCTCCGAGGGCCAGCGCCTTGAAGACATGGTCCTCGGAGGAAAAGCCGCCCGCAAAGGCGATATGCGGCACCGGGCGGCCTTTCTGGGCCAAAGGGACGGGACGCCCCACTCGCTCATCATGCGCCAGGGGCTCATGCCCGTGCCGCCGGGGGCTCCGTCTATGGTTAAGAGATCGATACCGGCATCGCTTGACCATCGGATGGCCATGGCCAGTTCACGCACGGGGTAGGCGCCGGTCTTGAGGGTTACCCGTTTGGCGCCCAGTCGGCGCAGCCGTTCGACCTCCAGCATGAAGCCTTCCTGGTCGATAAAGCCCAGGCGCGAATGGCGTTCGAACTGCTTCAAAGGTCCTGCCTTGAAGGATGCCTGATTGGCGGGATCGTCGGGATCGGGGGTGACGATGTAGCCGCGCTTCTTCAGTTCGATGGCCCGCTTGAGCGAGTCGACTTTGATTTCTCCGCCGATGCATTTGGCCCCCTGCCCCCATTTGAGTTCGATGGTTTCTACGCCCAGCTTTTCCAGCACGTATTCGGCCACACCGTTGCGGGTGTCTTCCACGTTCATCTGCACCAGAATATCGCCGTAACCTTCGTGATAGCGGCGGTATTCATGCACCCGGCGATCCATTTCGGGTGATTTGCGTACCTTTCCGTGCGGGCCGAACTCCAATTGCGGATCGATGCCGCAGACATTTTCGCCGCAGACCAGGCTGATGCCGCTGATGGCTGCGCCGATGGCGAAATGGTCCCAGTTGATCCGAGCGATGTCGGTGCTGCCCAAAGCGCCGGTAAATATCGGGACCTTCATTTTAACCTTGTTTGTGGTGCCGAATTCGGTCTCGGTGCCGACCGCCGGGAAAGTGGCCTGGTCCGGGTCGGCGGCCACGCCCTTTGCGCCGAGGGCATAGCCCATGATATTCAAGTGGGAGTAATCCACTGGATAGTTTTTGTCCGCGCCGGCGGTGATACTGCCGAAGGGCTGAGGATAGAGCAGTTCGCGCCCCCTGAAGGTCGCCTGGAACAGATCGCAGTTGCCTTTGCAGCCATCGAGGCAGCGGCTGCATATCCCCGATTGAGGGGCCACGTCGCGCGAGCGGTTCTTGGTCTGCAGGGCTTCATTGGAGTTGGCTTGCTGAAGATTCATGGTTCCTCCTGTTCGGCTGGTGAAACGGAGCGATTCGGTGCCGGAATGCCGGCCAGCATCGATCCCCGGACGATCCCGGAGGGCGAGCAATGGGCAGGCTGATTTGAAAAGCGGGATCGATGCGGGTAATCTGAATTGCATAGCAGGTATCCGGCGCGTGGTTCAAATACAAAATCGACGCAGGGCGTGCAGATGAGAAGCTAAAAACGGCCCAAGCGGACTCAGGCCGGTTGATCGAAGTGGCCGGTTCTGATAGCTTCGCTCGGGGGGAAAAGCATGAAGCCGTTCTGGGAAATGAAAACGCTCGATGAGCTGACCCCGGCGCAGTGGGAAGCGCTGTGTGACGGATGCGGCCGATGTTGCCTGCAAAAGCTCAAGCACGCCACCACCGCCAAGGTCGACTATACCAGTGTGGCCTGCCGTCTGCTGGACCTGGAAACCTGCCGTTGCACGGCCTACCCGGAGCGCCGGCGGTTGGTACGCGATTGCCTGGCGCTGAGGCCGGCCAGCATACCGATCATGCACTGGCTGCCAAAGACCTGCGCATACCGCCTGATCGCGAGGGGAAAGCCGTTGCCCGATTGGCACCCGCTAATCAGCGGCGACCCGCAGTCGGTCCACCAGGCCGGTATTTCGATACGCCATAAAGCCATTTCAGAGACCGAGATCGATCCGGGCCGGATTGAAGATTACGTCCTGCCTGAACGCCTTTAGCGCCGAAGGGGAAGGAAGATGAATCGCGTGCATCTGGGTGCGGAAGCCCGGGATTTCGTCAGGGGTGCTTCACGGCCCACCGAACCCTATGTTGGATTAAGATCCGAAATGGTTCGCGCACTCGGCATCTGACCGATTGGGAATCAGAGTGTCGCTTGATAGGTCGTGATATCGACCGTCAAATTCGAAAACCCGCGCCGCTTGAAAGGTTTGAGGGCCGGCCACGCCGGCAGGTACATGAAGCTAAAAACGCGCTGGAACATGGCTTCCAGCAGTTGATCGGCGCTAATGGGCGATCCCGACGCCTTCAAGGCCGCGGCAGCTTCGAGTTTGCGTTCATGCAGGTGTTTGAGGCGCTCCAATTGCCTGAAAAAGCGCAGCGCCGCTTCACGTTGGCCCGGCTGATCACCCCCCACCGAGAGTTCTTGCGCCAGCCGGCTTTTCATCTGTCCGATTTTTTCGGCCGACGCTTCCAAAAGATAACGCCGCTTTTCTTCGCTCGCAAAGAAGTTCTGCTCGGAGACGGATCGGCGCAGGGTCTGCATGATGCGCTGGCTGTCGGAGTGCAGCAGCTTTACGAATTCAGGGATAAAATCAGCCGGAACCTGCACCTCGACGCGGGTCAAGATGGCTTCGTGCCGGCAGAGGGCTTCCTGGAATTCTGCGGTGGCGCAGTTCCAGAACAGGTGGTTGATGGCCGCAATGTCGGCTTCGAGCTCCGATCCCGCCGGATCAATTACTTTGAGTCGGTTAAGGATTTCGGGAAAAACCCGGGCAGTTTGCGCGAACAGATGCTTTCCGGTAAAAATCTTGAAGACGATGGCGATCGTGGCGTACCAATCCTGCAAGTGGAGCGCCGTGCGGACATCTTTATAGATTTGGGCCAGCAGGACATTGGAGAACAAGTGGGACGGGGTTGCATAAAGAGGCGTTCCGGCCAATTGGGGCTGGGGGATCTGATCAGGATCCGGCGCATGGATCGGCACGGCCGTTTCCACGTCGATCAAACCGATCGTAAACTTCCCCGGATCATTCAGGAAGTAGGGGTATTCGGCAGGGTTTCCGGCCACAAACAGGTTTTCAGGTTTTAAGTCGCGTAGAGCCAGACCCTTTAACCCGACCCACGCCAGAAGATCTACCGTGTTGGTGGCCAGGCTCTCCAACATGGTGCCGTGACGCGAAAAACGGGTCTCCTCGATATATCGCTTCAGGGCCTCCCGGTAGCGCTGCACCTTTGGCCGCGCCTGCTTGATCACTTCGGCCAGGCAGCAATTGACCCTCTCGATCAGAAAAGCCGGCAGATCTTCCTGCTGTGCATATATCCTTTCGCCGGCCAGGTGGAGCAGGAACCAGTGTTTCAACTGGAACAGCGGCACATCTTCCACGACCTTGCAAGCCACGATCAGCGACTGAAGATCTCTTTCGGCGCGGCAGAAAACTTCCTGAATGGACTGGCATACGCCGGCCGCCTCTTCGCCGTAACGGGACACGAAGCCGTCATGATCCCAGAGCAGTTCGGGGTGTTGCAAGGCTTCCTCCGCCAGGTTCACGCGGGTGCGATGGAACTCATCCAGGGTCGTGCTCAGGAAAAAGTGTTTGGACAGGTCCATGAAAAAGGCGAAAGACGAGCCGATCTTCAAGTATTCCTGCAGACCAGGATTAATCTCCAGCGCGTGCTTGTACCTTCTCTCCAGAACAGCGGCGGGCTGGTTCTGGCTTTCCGGTAAGATTAAGACGTTTTTGAGAATGACGGATACTCGCGGCACGATGCACTCCCGCGGAGCAAGGCGTGCCACGATGGCGTTTTCGGCGCTGATCCGGCGGTTGTATGCCGAAAAACCGTTAATCGGGGCAGGCGGAATTTTGATGACCATGTGCGAATCGTAAATGACATAAAAACATTTGCTGCGACTGCCGCCTCCCTGTCCCAACAGTCCGATCGACATGCGGCGCTCCGTCCATTCGCCCTCATGAAGAATTCGCATTTCATAGGTTTCACCGGGGCAGGTGGGGCGGGTTTCCACCAGGAACAGTTCGCTGGGCGAATTGGGAGCCGCTCCGATCTGGTTTCTGAACAGTTGGAAAAAGAACCTCAAGATGCGCTGCTTGTCCGACAAACCTTCCATGCTGTCGGACGAAAACGCCGCCCCCCGATTATGTACGGTGCGGCTCACGGTCCCTTCGGCGGTGGATCGCGCTGTCCGGGAGGTGGGAGCTTGCGGTGGTCTGCGACGCAGCGGTCGCAGGAGCAGGATCAAGATGACGGCGATCACCAGCGCGGGTGCGCCGATAATCCAGGTGACGTACAACTTCACCGCCTCGATGGTCAGGCCCCGTTCATTTAGCCGGCTCCCCAGCCGTTCGATCCAGGAAGAGGGTGGGGCCGGGTTATCCGTCGGGGCGGCGGCCGCGAGGCAGACCGGGACGCAACCCGCTGAATCCGGGTTGAGAACGGTGGCCGCACACCACCAAAGGATCGCCAGGGCGACCGACGGAAAGATCCAGCGCAGGGACCTGAAAAGCAGTCGCCGCATTATTGCGGGCGCGTTCTTTTTAAGGCGCCGCATGTGAGCGTCCTTCCGAATTCCATAACGGTCTGCACCCTACCGCCGGTCAGCAGCGGCACTGCCGCACGCTGCGCCACCACGGGCCGGCGTGAGCTCTAAGATATTGTTTAAAAATGCAATATTCAGCATTGAGCACTCAAAAAGCCGCGAGGCAGACCGGGACGCACCGGCCCCCGGGCACGTTGACATCACCGGCGCTGTGGTTAATTTTGCTGCAAAATTCAGACCAACGCAGCTTTGTGGTGGCGGGCCAGGTTGTTGAACCCGTACGACCCAAAGAATTGTGATGCGAGGAGGGAAAATGCGGTTCGACAAATTGACGATCAAATCCCAGGAACTGGTTCAGAGTGCCCAAAATTTGGCATCCGGACGCCAAAATCAGCAGATTGAACCCGAGCACCTGCTGGTGGCCATGCTCGCCGAGCGAGAGGGGGTGGCCCGGGCCATTTTCAGTAAGCTGGGTGCCTCCGCCGATACGGTCCTGCGTGAAGCCGCCGCCGCCCTCGATCGTTTGCCTAAGGTGAGCGGCAGCATTGACGTTTATCTGTCAGCTCGCACCAAAGCCGTTCTTGAAGGAGCGTTCGGTGAAGCCGCCCACATGAAGGATGAGTATGTGAGCATCGAACATATCCTGTTGGCCCTGGTGGAGGAAAAAGGCGGCGAAGCCTACCGTATTTTAAGTCAGAACGGTATTTCACGAGACATCCTGCTCAAAGTACTGCTGGAAATCCGAGGATCCCAGCGCATCACGGATCCCAACCCCGAAGAGAAGTACCAGGCCCTTGAAAAATTCAGCCGCGATTTGACCGAACTGGCGCGGATAGGCAAACTAGATCCGGTGATCGGACGCGATGATGAGATCCGGCGCATCGTACAGGTGCTGTCGCGGCGTACCAAAAACAATCCAGTCCTGATCGGTGAACCCGGTGTGGGCAAGACCGCCATCGTGGAGGGCCTGGCGCAGCGCATCGTGGCCGGCGATGTTTCTGAAAGTCTTAAAAACCGCCGTCTCGTGGCCCTGGACATGGGTGCCCTCATTGCCGGCGCCAAATACCGCGGCGAATTCGAAGACCGCCTGAAAGCTGTACTCAAGGAAGTGGAAAAGGCCGAGGGCGAAATCATCATGTTCATCGATGAACTGCACACACTGGTCGGCGCCGGAGCCGCCGAGGGTGCCATGGATGCCTCCAACATGCTGAAGCCGGCCCTTGCCCGCGGCACGCTGCGGTGCGTGGGGGCCACCACGATCAATGAGTATCGCAAGCACATCGAAAAGGATGCCGCCCTGGAGCGGCGCTTCCAGCCGGTGCTGGTGACCGAGCCTTCGGTGGAGGACACCATTTCGATCCTGCGCGGCCTGAAAGATAAATATGAGGTGCACCACGGCGTGCGCATCAAGGATTCGGCCATTGTGGCCGCGGCCACCCTTTCGGACCGCTACATCGCCGACCGCTTTCTGCCGGATAAGGCCATCGACCTGATTGACGAATGCGCCTCCAAACTGCGGATCGAGATCGACAGCATGCCGGTGGAGATCGATGAAGTGCAGCGCAGGATCACCCAGGCCGAAATCGAACGCCAGGCCCTGAAAAAGGAAACTGACCCGGCCGCCCGCGAACGACTGGGGAAGCTTGAAAACGATCTCGAGGTGCTGCGCGCCGAGCTGGCCGACATGAAGGTCCACTGGGAGAATGAAAAAAAATACATTGCCGCCATTCGCAGGATCAAGGAGGAACAGGAACAGGTCGGCATTGCCCAGCAGAAGGCCGAGCGCGAGGGGGATCTGGCGCGGGTAGCCGAACTGCGCTACGGACGCTCCATTGAGCTAACCAAACAGCTCGAACAGGCGCGCGACGAGTTGAAAGCACTGCAGAACGAGCGCAAGATGCTCAAAGAAGAAGTGGATGATGAAGATATCGCCGAAGTGGTGTCGCGCTGGACCGGCATTCCAGTGAGCCGCATGCTCGAAAGCGAGCGCGACAAGCTGGTGCACATGGAGGATCGTCTGAGCCGGCGTGTGATCGGTCAGGATGCCGCCGTGCGGGCGGTTTCAGATGCCGTGCGGCGGGCACGTTCCGGTTTGCAGGATCCCAATCGGCCGATCGGTTCCTTTATCTTCATGGGCCCCACCGGCGTGGGGAAGAC
>DDYQ01000017.1:0-189 GCA_002348005.1 Desulfobacteraceae bacterium UBA2230
TGCTGCGGGGCATGTCGATGCCCAGACGGTTCATCGTCTGCTTAAAAGCCGTACGATCTTCGCCGCGTTCGATAGCATCGATGTTCACGCCGATCACGCGCACGTTGTATTTGGCCAGTATCCCGGCCCGGTGCAGTTCCGAGGAGAGGTTCAGGCCGCTTTGACCGCCCAGGTTGGGCAGCAGGGCAT
>DDYQ01000017.1:341-3232 GCA_002348005.1 Desulfobacteraceae bacterium UBA2230
GGCCGGAGCCGATGATCAGAATTTTATGAATATCGTCGCGTTTGGGCATGGTCACTCCTTTGGGTTGGAAACGGGGCATGAATATTTGGTTAAACAAACTTGCAACTGTTAAATTAAGCTTGACTGAAATGCAAGATGGAACAGGGCATCTGACTTCCCAAGATGCCGATGCCGCGTGCAGTCGATCACTGGAGATTTTTGCCCATGGTGTGCCGCCGCTCCGATTGGATCGGGATATCTTCAAACCGATGCGGCATACCGTTCGCGCGTGTAATCAACTCCAGCAAGCAGGTGGAAGTATTGAATCGGAGTGGCTTGTGCCTGTGCCNNTTTTCGGTCTGACGTGAGACCGATAAGATTGAGGATTGGGCCTTCGCGAATCGAGGTCGTCAATCACACTACCCATGAACGCCAGAACGTTCGAACATGCATTAATCCAGAAAGGCGGCAACATATTTGATTGCCGTAAACATGATGATGCCGGCCAGCATCCACTTTATAGCTCCAGCCGGCACGAATTTTTGAAATCGCGCACCCAGATACATTCCGGCCATTCCGCCGATGCCGAACAGCGAACCCAGCAGCCAGTCCGGCGCGACGGATAGATGGGGATAGAACGGCGCCAGGATCTGATAGAAGGCGACGCCGGCCAAAGAGGTGACAAACGTTCCCATCAGCGCCGCGCCTGCCACGGTATAAACCGGGAGTTTGAAAAACGTGACAAATAAGGGGGCGATGATCGCGCCGCCACCGATCCCGTAAATCCCGCCCGCGATGCCGACCACGAAGCTCAACGAGAGAATGCCCCAGAAGGACACTTCGAATTCCTGGCCATAAAACTTATATCCCAGCCGCTTACGGCTATAATGGGTTACCTGGATATAAGGCAGTGCCGGGTCGCTATTGTCACTGGATTGCTTATGCCTGCTGAATTCGCGCACGAGATTCTGAAAGCGCTTTTCGCTGGTGGCCTTATCCGATCCACCCTTCTTTTGCAGCAGGTCGCGAACCATTCTGGTGCCGATATAAAGCAGCACGGCCGCCGCAAAGAGTTTAAAGTCTCTGGGATCAGGCAGATAGGTGATTCGTACGAAGGCGCCGATCAAGACGCCTGGGAGGGTTCCGAACACGACGATCCAGGTCAGCGGCCATACCATTCGCCTCTCCTTGCAATAGCGGTAGACACCGCTTGGAATGGCCACGATATTGAAGAGTTGGTTGGTGGCGCTTACCGATGGATTGACGTAGCCCAAGAACGAGACCTGAAAGGGCAATAGCAGAAAAGCTCCGGATACGCCGCCCATCGAGGTAAAAAATGAAATGATGAACGCCACCAGTGGTGGAACCCAGAACGCGACGTGGATGCCGGCGGTTTCGAAAAACATGGACGCTCCTTATAGACACGCAATTTATTAAATACGTGACATAATAAATTCCCACCTCAAAGTCAACTCCTGCTTACGAACTACGCTGCGTCCAACCCCCCGGGATTGAAAGCGGTTCCGTTCAGCCACGTCTGCAAGGTTCGATGCGCGCGGTCCGGAGATATCGCGATTCGCAAAGGCAAAAAGGAGTTGACGGCGGCGTTAAACATGAATATATGAGCACATGTTCATATGAAAGGTGTTGTAACGATGGATGAAAAAACGGTGCCCGATCGACGCATCGATGTATGCGGAATCAATTGCATTCATCCGCAAATCATCGACGCGGTGAACCGACAAATTCCCCCCGGCGCCGCGCTGGGCGATCTGGCCGACTTTTTCAAACTGTTCGGCGATCGCACCCGTATCGGAATCTTGTGGGCGCTGAGTTGTGCTGAAATGTGTGTGTGTGATCTTTGCGCCCTGCTGGACATGCGCCAATCGGCTCTTTCGCATCAATTACGCGTCCTCAAGCAAGCAAGGGTGGTAAAATCCAGGCGGGACGGTAAGGTGGTCTATTACTCGCTGCAGGATGAGCATATCCGTGAGGTCTTGCACGTCGGCATGGACCATCTCGGTGAGTGAGGATTCGGGGAGCGATTATGCCTACGGCTTCGGTGAAACGGTTCAGTGTCAGGAATCTTGACTGTGCGGCGTGCGCCGCCAAAATCGAAAATGGTCTCAATCAGGTGGAAGGTGTTCAGGAGGCGGTGCTCGATTTTGCCGGACTGACCCTGCATGTCAAGGCCGATGATATGGACAAGGTGCGCGAGACGGTGCAGCGCATTGATCCCGGTGTGGATCTGATCGTGCAGGAGGGGACGGCAGAGCGCCACCTGCCGCCCGAGTCCGAAACGTATCGTCCCGTGCGCGACCTGACCATCATCGTGGTATCGACCGTTCTCTTCATCTTACACTTTTATGNNAAAGCCGGCTTTCCTCGCCGGGGGTCGGCATTGAGGATCTTGCCGCATTGACGGCCTACCTGCTGGCCGGCTGGAATGTATTCCGGGGAGCTTTGCGAACGATCCGGCGCCGTGATTTTTTTGACGAAAATGTGCTCATGGTGATTGCCACCTGTGGCGCAATCGCCATTCAGGCACTCTCCGAAGCGGTCGGGGTGATGCTTTTCTTCAAGGTTGGTGAATTCCTGCAGGAAAAAGCCGTCTCCCGTTCGCGACGCAGCATTCGTTCTCTACTGGCCGTCCGGCCGGATTATGCCAATCTGCAGGTGTCGGGGGGACTGAAGTCGGTGACGCCCGAGCAGGTGACGGTGGGCAGCACGATTGTGGTGAAACCGGGCGAAAAGGTTCCGTTGGACGGCATCGTGGTTTCCGGTGCCTCGTATGTGAACAACGCTGCTCTGACCGGCGAATCGCTGCCGGCTGCAACGGCGCCGGGGGATGCGGTTATGTCCGGGGCGATCAACCTGCAGGGTGCGCTCAGCGTTCGGGTCACCCGGCCTTT
>DDYQ01000164.1 GCA_002348005.1 Desulfobacteraceae bacterium UBA2230
GCACGAGGAGGACGATCGCGGTGACGGCCAGGTAGCTGAGGAGAAGCCGTCGCGTCACTCTGGTTCTGCCACGGCCACGAGGCGGAAGCCAACCCCGCGCACCGTCTCGATGATCTCTAGCCGGAGCTTCTTGCGCAGTGAGGCGATATGCACGTCGAGTGTCTTCGTAGAGCCCCACCAGTTCTCGTCCCATACCTCGGCGACGATCTGCTCGCGGACGTGGACCGTCTCGGGATCGCCGGCGAGGTACAGGAGCAAGTCGTACTCCCTCGGCGTGAGCGCGACGCGGCGCTGGCTGAACGACACCTGGCGGGTGCGAGGGTCGATGAGGAGGTCGCCGACCTTCAGAGGCGAATCGGCGACCTTCTCCGTATGTGAACTGCCGGAGGTGCGCCGCAAGACGGCGCGGATGCGGGCCACCAGTTCACGGAAACCAAACGGCTTTACCATGTAGTCGTCGGCCCCCTGCCGCAGTCCGCTGATTCGATCGTCGACCGTGTGCCGTGCGCTGAGAATCAGAATCGGGGTTTCGATACCGCGTTGGCGCAATGTACCGATGAGGCTCAAACCATCGCGCTTCGGCAACATGATGTCGACCACCGCCGCATCGTAGGGAACCGAAAGCGCCATGTCCAGGGCCTGCTGCCCGTCTTCGACGCTGTCGACATTGAAACCGGCCTGCAACAGCCCGTTTTGCACAAACGAAGCAATTTTCGAATCATCTTCGACCAGCAATATTCGCATAATTTCCACCCGGCCTCCCGTATTCCAGGCGCCCGACCGCGGCTGCGGCTTATAATAACCGAAGGACTGCGACAAAAAGGAGCGATCTCGTCTTCCTGCCGCGATCCGGACAATTAAAGCCGGACGCGGCATTCAGATCATTCTTGCGCATCGGCGGGGAGCAACCCGGCTTGAACGGCTTCCTGCTCCAGGGCATCGATGGCCGATCGGCCCACGGCTCCCAGTTCGAGGCTGAAGGCGTTGACGTACGTATCGATATGGGCTTGCAACACCTCCGGGTGCATCTCCTGGGCGTGGCGGCGAATGTAGTCACCGGCAGCTTGCGGGCTTCGTCGCGCCAGCTCGATGCTTTGGCGGATCCCCGCCTCCAGTTGCGCGGCGACCGATTCCGGAACGCGCCGGTGCACGGCGATGCCGCCCAGGGGAATGGGCAGGCCGGTGCGTGCTTCCCACCAGGCCCCCAGGTCGATCACCGGCCGGAAACCCGCCTGCTGGAAAGTAAAGCGGCTTTCATGGATGATCACGCCGCAATCGGCCGTGCCCTCGTTCAATGCTTCGAAGATGCGGTCGTAGGTCAGAAAGCGCCGCTGCTGCGCCTCGGGCGCCCACAAACGAAACAGCAGGTGAGCCGTTGTCCAGCAGCCGGGCAGCACGATCCGGCAGTCACCCATATCGTCGCGCGTCAGGCGCTTTCTGGAAATCACCAGCGGACCGCAGCCGAAACCCAGCGCCGCACCGCTGTCCAGCAGGCGGTAATGCCGGCGCACCATCAGCCAGGCGTAGAAGGAGAGTTTGGTCACATCCAGGACCTGATCGAAGGCCAGGCGGTTAAGGGTCTCCACATCGTGCAATACCTCCTGCAGGGTGCAGCCGGGAAGCGCCACCCGACCGGATACCAGTCCGTGGAATATGTAGGTGTCGTTGGGACAGGGCGAAAATCCGAGCGAAAGCTGCACCAAGGGCCTCACTGCCGGGCGATGAAGGCACCGATTCTGTCCACCACATACGTCAGCTGTTCTTCTGACAACTCCGGATAGATCGGCAGGGCCAGGGTTTCGCGTGCCGCGACCTCGGAGACCGGGAAATCGCCGGCTGCATATCCCAGATCGGCAAAGCAGGCCTGCATGTGCAGCGAAAGCGGGTAGTACACTTCGCAGCCGACGCCCTCAGCGGTCAGAAAGGCTTGCAGTGCATCGCGGTCGCGCTGGATGCGGATGACAAACTGGTTGTAAATGTGACGGCTCTGCCGCTCAATGGGCAGGCCCACGCGTCCGGACAGGCCGGCCTGGTCGAACAGTTCGCGGTAGCGCGCGGCATTGGCCTGCCGACGGGCGCTCCAGCGGTCCAGATACGCCAGCTTGACGTCCAGAACTGCGGCCTGCAAGGCATCGATGCGGAAATTGCCACCCACAACCTGGTGGAAATACTTCGGGTGCATGCCGTGCATGCGCAGCATGCGCAGCATCTTGTCGTGCACCGCGGAGGTGGTGGCCACCGCGCCGGCGTCGCCGAAGGCGCCCAGGTTCTTTGAAGGAAAAAACGAGAAGCAGCCGAAATCGCCCATGCTGCCGGCGCGGCGGCCTCGGTATTCGGCGCCGATGGCTTGAGCCGCGTCTTCCACCACGATCAGATCGTAGCGTCGGGCGACTTCGAGGATGGGGTCCATCTCGGCGCACTGTCCGAAGAGATGCACGGGAATGATCGCCTTGACCCGCCGCCGCTCGTCGGCCGGCATGCGGTCAAGCCGCTCGGCCACAAGCACTGGATCCATATTGAATGTATCGGCCTCGATGTCGACGAAAACAGTCCGCGCGCCCAGACGCGCCACCGCACCGGCGGTAGCGAAGAAGGTATAGGGCACCGTGACCACGATATCACCCGGTCCGATGCCGCCGGCCATCAGCGCGACGAGCAGCGCGTCCGACCCGGAGGAGACACCCACGCTGTACGGAGTCTGGCAATAACCGGCGACAGCGGCCTCCATGCGCTCGACCTGGGGTCCGAGAATGAAGTATTGGCTGTCGCACACCTCGTCGATGCGGGCGCGGATCGCGTCGCGCATTGTGGCGTACTGCGCTTTCAAGTCGAGCAGGGGTACTTTCATTTACGTGATCCTTTCCTCCAGGTGCTTAAGTCTTGAGTGTCAAGATAAGGAAGGATGTTGTCGAATTTAGACGCCAATCCTTGCTTAAACTGAAACCTGACGCTACGAACGCTTCTTGTTTTTACGTTCGCCTCCCCTTGCCGTTCCTGAGTCCATTGCGTCGCGACGCGCCGTTTTCGCCACTGGATTTGATCTCGGCACACTGCGTCTCGACCCTTACACCGCTCAGCGATCCATTGACCGTGCGGTTGAGTTCATCACCCGGCTTCACGCCCCGGCTTTCGTCGACCGCGATGATCGTTTCCACCTCGTCCGGCAGGTGCAAGTGCAGGAAAGCCCTGCAGTCTCCGGGGTGGTGGCGCACGATCTCGTCGAGGCGCTCCAGCGCTGCCGTGTCGAACAGGTTCAGGTCGATGTGGAAATGGACCTCGGCGGTCCACAGGGCCTCCGCCTTTTCCATGGGGATGATGACCTCCGCGATCATCTTAGCGCCCTTTTCTTCTTGCTGGACCTTGCCCTGAACCAAAATGGGCTGGTCATCTCCCAGCAGTTCGGCACAACCGCCGTAAATGGAGGGAAACACCACGATCTCCAGACTGCCGGCTAAATCTTCCAGAGTGACGAAGGCCATCAGCTCTTCTTTTTTGGTGCGCAGCACCTTGCATGCGGCGACCATGCCGCCGATGCGCACGATCTGGCCATTCCCGGCTTCGGCGACCGTGGCGGTGTCATGATCGGCGTACTTCGACAGCACCTTGCGGAAGGCGTCCAACGGATGACCCGTTATGAAAAAGCCGAGCGACTCTTTCTCACGGTTCAGACGCTCCTTGGCATCCCACTCGGGGATGTTGGGCATCACCGGAACGGTCACCGAAAGACCGCAATCGACTACATCGCCGAAAAGCCCCATCTGGGGATCGCACCGTTCGCGCTGCACTTTCTGACCGTAGTCCAGGGCCTCCTCCAGCACGGCCATCATCTGTGAACGCCCGGCACCGGTGGAGTCGAAGGCGCCGCAGGCCACCAGGCTCTCCAGCACGCGTTTGTTGACCTTGCGCAGATCGACCCGTTCGCAGAAGTCAAACAGTGAGCCGAACGCGCCCTTGGCACGGCGCTCTTCGATGATCGCTTCAATGGCACCTTCGCCCACATTCTTCACCGCCACCAGACCGAAGCGGATCTTGCCCTCGGCCACCGTAAAGTTCAAGGCACCGGTGTTGATGTCGGGCGGCAGCACCTCGATCTGATGACTGCGGCACTCGTTGATATACTTCACCACGCCGTCAATGGAGTGCATTTCGCTGGTGAGCAGGGCGGCGATGAACTCGACCGGAAAATGGGCTTTGAGATAGGCGGTCTGAAAGGCGATCAGGGCGTACGCCGCGCTGTGCGACTTGTTGAAGCCGTAGCCGCCGAATTTTTCCATCAGATCGAAGATCGCCTTGGCCTTCTCCTCTTCTATCCGATTGGCCACCGCACCTTTGACAAAACGCTCGCGGTGTTCGGCCATCATGGCCGCGATCTTTTTGCCCATGGCCTTGCGCAGGCCGTCGGCCTCCGCCATGCTGTAGCTGGCCAGGGCGCCGGCGATCTGCATCACCTGTTCCTGGTAGACAATGACCCCGTAAGTGGACTTCAAAATCGGCTCAAGCTGCGGCAGCATATAAACGACCGCCTTGCGGCCGTGTTTGCGCTCGACAAAATCGTCCACCATGCCGCTGTCCAGCGGGCCCGGCCGATACAATGCCACCAGGGCGATGATATCATCGAAGCACTCGGGTTTGAGGCGGATCAGGAGATCCTTCATCCCCGAGCTTTCCAGTTGGAAGACGCCGGTGGTGTCGCCGGCCGCCAGGAGCGCATACGTTTGAGGATCGGCCAGCTCCAGTTTGGAGAGATCGGGCACCGGCTTGCCCTGCTGCGCGATCAGCGCCAGCGTATGATCGATGACGGTCAGGTTGCGCAGTCCCAGGAAGTCGAATTTGACCAGGCCGATCTTTTCGACCAGCTTCATATCCAACTGGGTGACGACTTCACCCTTCTTGCCTTTGTATAAAGGCAGGTAGTTCACCAGCGGATAATCGCCGATCACCACGCCGGCCGCATGCGTGGAGGCATGTCGCGGCAGTCCTTCCAGCGTCTGGCAGATCTCGATCAGTTCCATTACGTCGGGACGCGAATCGCGCAGTTCGGCCAGACGCGGCTCCTGGTTCAGGGCCGCTTCCAGGGTGATGTTGAGTACGTCCGGCACCAGCTTGGCGATCATGTCCACTTCGGCCAATGGAATGCCCAGAGCGCGGCCCACGTCGCGGATCACCGCCCGCGCCTTCATGGAACCGTAGGTGACGA
>DDYQ01000123.1 GCA_002348005.1 Desulfobacteraceae bacterium UBA2230
GTGGACATCGGCACCACCACGGTGTACGGCCAGATGATCGACCTGAAAACCGGGGAAGTCCTGGCACAATACGGCGAATTCAACGGTCAGATCAGCTATGGTGAGGACATCATCAGCCGCATCGTGTTTTCCGAAAAGGAAGGCGGTCTCAAAATTCTCAGTGAAGAGGTCGTGGAAACCATCAACCGGGTCATCGAAAAAATCACCCGGCAGTCCAAGGTGGGGCCGGATGAAATTTCCACCATCACCCTGGCCGGAAACACCACCATGACCCAGTTGTTTCTCAATATCACCCCCCGGTATATCCGCCGCACCCCCTATGTACCGGCGGCCACGTTCTATCCGCCGGAAGAGGCCTCGGCCCTGGGGCTCAATCTGCCCCGCCATGTCACGGCCCTGGTTTTTCCCCAGGTGTCCAGCTATGTGGGCGGGGATATCGTGGCCGGCGTGATGGGTTCAGGCGTATACCGCACCGAAAAAGTGACCCTGTTTCTGGACATCGGGACCAATGCCGAGGTGGTGGTCGGCAACAAGGACTGGATGGCCTGCGCCGCATGCAGCGCCGGACCGGCCTTCGAAGGCGGCGGCGTCAAATTCGGCATGCGCGCGGCAAGGGGCGCCATCGAGGATTTTTCGATCGATCCCCAGACTCTGGAACCCATGCTGATGACCATCGGCAACGTTCGACCCAAAGGGATCTGCGGTTCGGGCCTGATCACCATGGTGGCGGTGCTGTTCGAAACCGGGGTGATCGATAATCTCGGCAAATTCAATCGCGACCTGGGTTCCCCGCGCATCCGCGAAAACGAAAACGTTTGGGAATATGTGCTGGCCTACCAGCCCGAAACACAGATCGACCGCGACATCGTAATCAATGAGATCGACATCGAGAATCTGATCCGCGCCAAGGGGGCCATTTACAGCGGCTGCGTAACCTTGCTGCAGGAAGTGGGGATGGGCATCGACGATGTGGAGCAGATCATCCTGGCGGGTGGATTCGGCAGCTTCGTGGATCTGGAAAGAGCCATGACCATCGGCCTGCTGCCCGAAACGGATCCGCAGAAAGTCATTTACGTGGGCAATTCCTCTTTGTTGGGGGCGCGCATGTGCGCCCTGACCAATACCATCCGCGAGGAGGTGGTGGGTGTCACCAACATGATGACCAATTTTGAACTCTCCGAAACGCCTTCCTACATGGATAATTATGTGGCGGCGCTTTTTTTGCCGCATACCGATATGAATCATTTCCCCAAACTCACGGAGCGCCTTAACGAACGCCGTGCGGCGCTGGCGCGCCTGCGACCGTAAAAGCGGTTCATTCCGCGCGCCTCTGAAATCCCCTACAGCCGCAGGGTCCTTCAAGCCCCGTGAAATTTGGTGGGAAAATTCAAGCCATCGCGCATCCCGGGCGATAATGCAGCAGGACCCCGCTTTTGCCTGCGTGGGGACGCGTTGAATTCAATATTTTCCTCAAAAGATTCAGCCGAAGGGTCGGCAGCATGGAAAAGGACGGCATCAATCTGGATCCCGAAGCCCAGCAGCTTTTCGACCAGTTCGCGGGTGTAGAATCGTGGAAAGAGACCTCCGACCTGCTCGGTCCCGACCATCTGGCCCAGAGCCTGCGGCAGGAGCAGCAGCGCTTCGACGCCATTCGGATCGCCTTGATCGAGCTGACCGGCCTGGTCGGCCGCTATCTGGCGGACGACCGTTTTACGCGCCAGGACGGCGAAGAGGATAGGGTCCTGAACGATCTGGCCGACGTGATCAAGCGTCTGGGGCAATCCTCCGGTCATCTTGGTGCGGTCTTCGTGCGCTTCCGGGGCACACCACCGCACGCCGAAATTCCCGATAAGTGTGATTATGAAGTTGTGATCGGCAACACTTCCGTCGACATGCTCATGGCGCCACGCGTCGCCCGGCGCAGCGGTGCCGCCTTCGCCAGGCTGCCCGACCAGTTGCTGGAGGCCTTTACCGTATTCGCCGATTATGGGGTCAACAACATTTTCATTCGAATGCCCGAGCACCTGCAAAGCGAAATGCCGGCCATGCAGATGTGCCTCAAGATTTTGTCAGGCTTCCGCAAGGCCCGGCAGAGCGGCGCCTCCATATGGGTCGAAATCGGTCAGAAACACCGGTCCGTACCGTTGATCAACGACGAAAATTTTTATCCCGACCCCAACCTGACCCTGATGGCCGGGCTGAACCGACTCAGTGCGCAGACCATGGAGAACATGGTGCAGAAGGTCGATGTGTGGTTGCGCCGGCAGCAAAGCGATTCGGCCGTCCGGAAGTACGCGGGAGTTTACAATGCGGCGCTGGAACTGCCCCGGTTGAGTGCGCAGATCAGGAAGCCGCCGGTCGAGATCAACAATATCAAATGGCTGCTCAGCGAGACCGAAGACGAGGCCCTGACGCTGGAGAAATCGTACATTGCCCAGTTGGCCATGTCCACGGCGGGCGCCTCGCCGCAGAAAGTGGCCAAAATGATCAGGAGCGTCTACGGGGAAGATTACGCCCGAATCAGCACTCCGGTGCTCGACGAGCGGCTGCACCTCTCCTCCGACTTGCTCTATGAAGCCGAAAGGCGCCCGCAGAAAGAGGTCCTGCGCAAAGAGCTGCTGGGCAATCTGCAGGTGCGCCTCGATCAGGTCAAAGATCAGGTTATCGATACCCTGCAGGTGCGCGAAGACAAGGGGGGCGTGGCGGCCGGCGAGCGGCCCGCGGATGTGGTGCACAGCCAGATTTATAATCTGGTGAATTTTTACAAGGGGCGGTCGGTCGCCCGCAAGAAAATGGTCGGGCTGGTGCACCGCAGCATCACATTCACACCTCATGATTATGATATTCTGGCCGAGGATTTCAGGACCTCTCCGGAGGACGCCCACGCCTTGGTCCAAAAGCTTAAATCGTGTTTCGATCAGCACGGGCGGTTCAAGAAAGCCGCTTTCCTGGAAGCCATCGATCATTTTCGGAAATACGAACAGAAGATTTTCGCCTTTTTGTGGCATCACATGAAGGACGCCGTCCTGACCGAGGATCGGGTGGCCTTTCTGAATGCGCTCCAGACCTTGACCGCGCGCATGGATCAACCCAAGCGGGCCCTTAAAATTCTGCTCGAAGATATCTGCAGCGACCCTGAAAATATCCAGTATTCGGATAACAAGGCGGTCATGCTGGCCAACCTGATCGTGCACCGGCCGGACAGAGCTCTTGCCGATTACGAGATTACTCCCGAAGATATCATTCTGAACCGCCATAATCTTGACGATATGGTGGTGGAGTACGCTGCCTGGCGCATTGACAAGGAGCGCGAACAACTCTTCACCAAGGCGCGGACTATCCATAAACGGATTGCCGAGGCGCTGCGTATGAACCAGCCTGTCGAAAATCAGTTGCCCTTGCCCATTTTGCTGAACCTCGAGCGCGAGTTATACATTTTTCTGGCTTTGGTGGGATCTGATACCGGCAAATCGATCCTGCGCTCCGCCGTAAGCGAATACGGCGATCCCGGCGCCGAGATCTATCACCTTCGGGAGAGCGGCAACGCCATGAGCGGCCTGCTGCAGAATTTGAGGGTGGCGCTGCACGGTCTGGGCAGTTGCGGCACGATGGAGGATATCTCCATGCTGGAAGCGATCCGGGTGCACGAAGAACAATTTCAACGGCTCAAGAAAGACCGCCAGCACCGGGCCCAGGCGCGTTTGATCGGTGAGTGGGTGGATGAGGCGGTCAAACTGATCAAGTTCCGC
>DDYQ01000139.1 GCA_002348005.1 Desulfobacteraceae bacterium UBA2230
TGCATTACGTGGCCACCGAATACGGGGTCGTCAATCTCTTCGGCAAGAGCCTGCAGGAACGCGCCATTGCCATGATCAGCATTGCCCACCCCGATTTTCGCGACGAACTGTTCCACGCCGCCAAGGAGATGGGACTCATCGAACGCGACCGCTCCCTGGGCGAGGCGGCGCGGGCGGTCTATCCAGTCAATCTGGAAGAGCGTCTCGAGATCAACGGACAGACGATCACCATCCGACCGGCCAAACCGGTGGACGAGCGCCGCATTCAGGAGCATTACTACAACCTGGATCGCAAGGATGTCTTTCTGCGCTTTTTCCACGAGAAGACCAGTTTCGGACGTACCGAAGTGGAAGAAAAATCACAGGTCGACTACGTCAAGGACATGACGATGATCGGTGTGGTCGGCGAGTCCGGATTCGATCGCGTGATCGCAGTGGGAGAATATCTGCTGCTGACGGAACAGAACATGGCCGAAGTCGCTTTCTCGGTGAGCAAGGATTTTCAGGGTAAAGGCCTGGGCAAGATTTTCTTGCGCAAATTGGCCCATGTGGCCCGCGAGCATGGGATCGCAGGGCTGATGGCCTTCACCTCGCCCCACAACAAAGCCATGGTGGCCTTGTTCAATACGCTGCCGTACAAAGTCAAGACCACCTATGACGGCGAAACGCTCTCCCTGAGCTGCAGGTTCGATGAGTTGCGCGATCGATAGTGAGCTTTTTTCCTTTTTGCACTTGTCAGCACTGACTGAATATGGTTTATTAACGACCTTTTGGCTGGGCTGTTAAAAGTCGAGCGAGTAACCTGATCAGGGTCTGCCGGGGGGCGGTTCGTGACGGGAATCTTTATATAAAGGAGCAGGGTTATGGCAAAAACGATGAAGACGGTTGACGGCAATACGGCGGCGGCACATGTGGCCTATGCAATGAGCGATGCGGCCACGCTTTATCCGATCACACCATCGTCACCCATCGGGGAAATCTGTGATGACTGGGCGGCCAACGGCCGCAAGAACATTTTCGGACAGACGGTGCTGATCCGTCAGATGCAGAGCGAGGCCGGCGCGGCAGCGGCCGTGCACGGGTCGTTAGCGGCCGGTGCGCTGACCAGCACCTTTACGGCCTCGCAGGGGCTCCTGCTGATGATTCCCAATATGTACAAAATGGCGGGCGAGCTGCTGCCCGGCGTTCTGCATGTCACCGCCCGGGCCATTGCCGCCCATGCCCTCAGCATTTTCGGCGACCACCAGGACGTGATGGCCGTACGCCAGACCGGTTTCGGCATGCTGGCATCGGCCTCGGTGCAGGAGGCCATGGATCTGGCTCTGGTGACGCACCTGGCGGCCATCGAATCGAGCGTGCCTTTCGTGCACTTCTTCGACGGATTCCGCACCAGCCACGAAATCCAGAAAATCGAGTTTATCGACTACGCGGATATGGCCAAACTGGTCAACCGCGAGGCAGTGGCCAAGTTCCGCGCCCGCAGCGCCAATCCGGAGCGTCCCCAGTTGCGCGGTACGGCCCAGAATCCCGACATTTACTTCCAGGGCCGCGAAGCGGTCAATCCCTACTACCTCAAGGTGCCGGGAATCGTCGAGCAGTATATGCGTAAAGTCAGCGCGCTGACCGGCCGCAGCTACAATCTTTTCGACTATGTGGGCGCCGCCGATGCCGAGCAGGTGATCATCTCCATGGGATCTTCCTGTGAAACCATCGAAGAAGTGGTCAACCACCTGAACAAAGCGGGCCGGCGCCTCGGGCTGCTCAAGGTTCGCTTGTTCCGCCCCTTCTCGCCCGCCCAACTGCTGGCGGCCATTCCGGGCAGCGCCAAAATCATCACCGTGCTGGACCGCACCAAGGAACCCGGCAGCCTGGGCGATCCGCTTTACCTGGACGTCTGCGCCGCTTTCATGGAGGCCGGGCGCGGCGCCAGACTGCTCAACGGCCGCTACGGCCTGGGCTCAAAGGAATTCAACCCCTCCATGGTGAAGGCCGTGTACGACAACATGGCCGCCGACGCCCCCCGGAACCACTTTACGGTGGGCATCAACGACGACGTCACGCACACCTCCCTGCCGATTGAAGAGGGCTTCGATGTCTCCCAGGCAGGAACCGTGCAGTGCAAGTTCTGGGGGCTGGGCGCCGACGGCACGGTGGGCGCCAACAAAAGCGCCATCAAGATCATCGGCGACAACACCGATATGTACGCCCAGGCCTACTTCGCCTATGATTCAAAGAAATCGGGCGGCGTGACCATCAGCCACCTGCGTTTCGGAAAGAGCCCCATTCAGGCGACCTATCTGATCGATGCGGCCGACTACATCGCCTGCCACAACCCGGCCTACGTCAACATCTATGACGTTCTGTCCGGGATCAAGACCGGCGGCACCTTCATGCTCAACAGCCCCTGGAGCCAGGCGGAAATGGAAGAAAAGCTTCCTGCCGACATGCGCCGCACGATCGCCCGCAGGAAGATCAAATTCTTCAACATCGATGCGGTCAAAATCGCTTCGGAAGTGGGACTGGGCGGCCGCATCAACATGATCATGCAGACCGCCTTCTTCAAATGCGCAAACGTGATCCCGGTGGAGGACGCCGTCCGGCTGCTGAAAGAGCAGATCAAGAAAATGTTCGGCGTCAAAGGCGACAAGATCGTGAAAATGAACTGGGATGCGGTTGACCGCACCCTGGCGAACCTCAACCAGGTGGACTACCCGGCGTCCTGGGCCGAGGCTTCCGGCGCCAAAGCGGCGCCGCTGGACGAACCGGCCTGGGTGACCGAGGTGATGCGCCCCATTCTCAGCCAGGAGGGAGACAAACTGCCGGTCAGCGCCTTTACGCCCG
>DDYQ01000023.1 GCA_002348005.1 Desulfobacteraceae bacterium UBA2230
ATAACGCCAGCCATCAGTCGCGCGAGGTACGAGCGTCGGCAGCATGGCTGGCGTTCGCCTGCTATCCCAACTTTTTTGCAATATACACCCCATAACTAACGTGAGACTTGTACGTTTCGTAGAGGTCAATTTCGTGTTGCTCTGCGGCCACTATTTCGCATGCTTCTTCGGTATTCCCGTTTCGGTTCAGGAAGTCCTCGAACCTGGCCTGCATGGGGCGGTAGTACTGGTCCAACCAGCAATGTTCCGGTAACACGAAGTACCCGACTGGCGAAAATCCGTGTTTCTCCAGAACCCTGATCTTCGCCGAAGCCACATCGATTTCGGGATACTCGCTATCCCAGTGTCTCTGGAGTTCCGCTGGTCGGGAGTCCGTGAGCCATGTGATCTCGGAAGCAACCAATAGACCACCCGCTTTCAGGAATCGTCGCCACTCCGCTACACCCTTTTCAAATCCAATGTTATAGATCGCTCCCTCGGACCAGATGACATCCAATTCCTCGTCGCGGAAAGGCAGGTTGTCCATGGAGCATGCAAGCGTTGAGATCCTGTCTGCAACCCCGGCACCTTCTGCTCTTTGATTCAGCACGTCCAGGAAGTCCTGAAGGAAGTCCACCGCCGTGATCTGGGCATTCAAGAATCGGGAAAGCAGGAGGGCGGATGCCCCGGTGCCGCACCCGATATCCGCAACCTTCAGCGGTGCAGCCCGGTCGATCATGGCCAAGTTGAGCGCCTGTTCCGTCTCGGCATCCCCACCCGGTCCCTGCCGATGGCCATCCTTGTGGAGGTCGATCAGGAGTTGGTAGTCATCCACAGTCATATCCTTTGTCATTGAGAGGCGAACGTGTGGCTTAGCAGCCTCGGCGATCTATCAGCGGTCTGCTACAGCCAATGGTTGGGATATCATTTTCCCCAAATAATAAATTCGATTAACTTTACACCGAGGGAAGTTACAGCGTGCATAAGATTTGCTGCGCCCGCTCCCGTCATGTTAGTATTTAGGTAATGTTCTTTAATGTCTGTTAGTCCCAAGGTGTTTGTCTCATGAACAATAGCTCTCAGATTTGCGCGTAAGTGAGGAGCTCTTCTTTCAATAGTGGTACTTGGCGCACTTATTCCGGCGCTCATCTCAGCGGCATCTGGCTTCTGCAAGAGCGCTAAGATAAGATCTATGTGATCTGTACTGATATCCTCAAGCAGCCTAAGGCATTTTAGACGGAGTTGATAAGAGATATTTGGGGCCACAACATTGTTAAGAATGTAGTTTGTGAAAAGCTTCCGCTTTGTTTCATATCTTTCATCAGCTACTGCCTGAGCAGTCTTGTCAAAGATATCGGCAAAATCTTCTGTTTTAACGAATTTTTCTGATTCCTGAGAATGAATGTTCTCAATGTGCTCAAGCACATCCTTAATAAATTGAGTTACACGTTTAATTTTTAGATCAGTCGCTACCCCACCAATAATTCCAGAGATAGGACCTCCAATCCAAGGAGCGGCGGAGGCAACGATAGCCATAAGTTCGGCAAATCGCTCGCGACGATTCATGGGAGCTATATCTGGGCTTTTGCTCTTTTCCATAGTATTATCCCAACTATTGATTATACAGTCTAGATATCGCCACTATGACTGATTATATTAGTCTGTATAGTTAATTTCGATTCCGCCGCTGTTATTTTATTGCTTCATTAATCCAGTTGGTTATCCTTCAGTTCGTTCTGGTGGTCAGGTGTTATGCAGTCTGTATAACACCCTAAAGATCGTCCATCGGGCTGCGGACGCCTCGGCCGCCTTTATTTAAAACATGGGTATAAATCATGGTCGTGCTGACATCTTTGTGTCCCAGCAGTTCCTGGATGGTTCGGATGTCGTAGCCTGTCTCGAGCAAATGGGTGGCAAACGAATGCCGGAAGGTATGACAGCCGATCCGCTTGATCAGTCCGGCTTTCCAGACGGCTTCCTTAACTGCGCGCTGTAAAACCGTTTCGTGCGTATGATGCCGTCCCTCATCTCCGGTCTTTCGGTCCCTCCATCTCTTTTCTTGCGGAAAAACCCACTGCCAGCGCCACTCCTTTGCTGCATTGGGATACTTACGGTCAAGGGCATCGGGCATTTGAACGCGTCCCCAGCCGTCGGCCAGGTCCTTTGCGTGCACCGCTTTTACTTTCCCGAGCTGGGCTTGAAGGTGCGGCTTGAGTGATGCGGGAAGCATGGTGATGCGGTCTTTGGCGCCTTTGCCGTCGCGGACCATGATCTCGTTCCGCGCGAAATCGATGTCCTGGATCCTCAACCGCAGGCATTCCATCAAGCGCAGTCCTGCGCCGTACAGCAGCGAAGCCATCAGCCACTTGTCACCGGCCAATTCCGCCAGCACGGCCTTGACTTCCGTGCGCGTCAGGACCACCGGCAGGCGTTTGGGTCTTCGGGCGCGAATCACTTCTCCCAGATTTCCGACTTCACGGCCGATCACATGCCGGTAGAGAAACAGCAGGGCGCACAGCGCCTGGTTTTGTGTCGAGGCGCTGACTTTTCTCTCTACGGCAAGATGGGTGAGAAAAGCGTTGATGTCCGCTTCGCCCATCTCCTTCGGGTGTTTGAGGTGATGATGAAAAACGAACCGCTTGACCAACAGGACGTAGGTTTCCTCGGTGCGCGGGCTGTAGTGGCGCGCCCGCAGGGCTTGGCGGAGTTGATCCAGCAGCTTGGGCGGGCGAGTGGTATTCGCCGGCGGGGCGGCGCTCATGGAAATGCCTTCGTCCTGAGGAGAATGATCAGTTTGCGTCTTTGCGCCTGCCATGTGAGGCCACTCCGCTGCAGTGCCCGAGCGTATCCGTAAACGGCCTGAATCTGCTTTTGAGGATCAGGATGTTCCTAAAGCGATAAAAGCCCTCAGATCAGAAAATGGCCGGCCAGGAATCGGGCTTTTGAGGTACGGGGGATGGTGGGTATATATGCGCTCCTATTTGAATGATCAAGGTCAAATTTTGAGGTGCGGTGGGCGTTTCCCGGCTTTGGGATCGCCGGTGCCCGGCACTGTGCCGTGAAACCGCTTTGCTGAACCGCGCGGAGCGCGTTGGGAGCGCCCCGATAAACACAGCCTGTCGCATCCGCCCGTGGGACCACAGGCTGTCGCCGCCGAGGTCCAGGTGCAGCACTTTCAGATGCCGCCGGACATCTCGCGCGTCCACGCATCTGCAACTTCCTGCGCCCGCAGGAGATCGTCGACGACCAGGATCAATCGGTTGTTGTGGTCGCTGTAAAGCACTTCGATGTTGACGCCCGCTTCGGCCATCCGGCGGGTGAGCATGCCAAGCTGCCCGGGGAGGTCCTGTTTGAGGCGCTGGACGATCACGTCGCGTTCTTCCAGGACCCGGATGCGGACGGCTTCGAGCGCCTTGCGGGCAGCCCCGGGGTCTTCGAAGAGAAAATGGGCGATTCCGTTGCCGCCGACCACCCAGGCGCCGCCGCCTTCGATGCTGACGCCGGCGCGGCCCAGCGCTGCGCCCATTTCGGCCAGCGCGCCGGGGCGGTTTTCCAAGAGAATGGCAAGGTCCTTCATTGAACTTCTCCTTGTTTCTTTCCGGTGTCCAACAGGGGGCCGATACTGCCCTTGTCCCGGGCGGTCAGACGACCGCCACGATGAACAGGCGCCGGAAGGGGTAGAGGGTCACGCCGTCGGCTCCGGCGGGATAGGCCGCGCGCAGCCGGCGGGCGTATTCGGCCAGGAAGATCGTGCGCTCCGGCTCCTGAAGGCCGCTCAGAACCGGCCGCAGGGCGGTGCCCTTGACCCATTCCAGTACGGGATCGTCTCCCCGCAGCGCCTGGAGGTATTCGGTTTGCCAGATGTCCAGGCTGCGCGTGTGTTGGGCCAGGCGAGCATAGTAGTCCTGCGCGCGGCCCACCCATTTGCGTGCCGCCGCCTTGCGCAGCCGCGCCGTGCCCAGCGGCGCGCCGCCCGGACCGCCGCTGGCCAGGGTTTGGCGCAGGAGGCGGTGCGAGGGCAGCCCCCAACTCAGCGGCATCTGTACGGCCAGGCAGCCGCCCGGCGAAAGGCAGCCGAGCAGCCGCTTGAAAAATTGCGGATGATTTTCGACCCAGTGCAGCGCCGCGTTGGAATAGATCAGGTCGGCGGGTTGAGCGGGCGACCAGGTGCGGATGTCGGCTTCGACCCAGTGGATCGCGTCGGATTCCGCGCCCGCCCGGGCCAGCATCTCCCGGGAATTGTCGATGCCGAAGATCTCGGCCCGCGGCCAGCGTTCGGCGATGATACGCGTCACCTGCCCTGCCCCGCATCCGAGATCGTAGATCACACCCGGCGCCTCAAGCGGCACCCGGGCGAGCAGCTCGAGTGCCGGCCGCAGGCGCTGATCGGCGAATTTGAGGTACTGCCGCGGGTCCCAGCGGGTGCCGGCGGCCTGATCGGGGTGCGCTTTCGCTGCCATCGTTCTGCCTGCGTTTTGAGGTGCGGTTGGACCGAAGAATCGGCGGGCTCCCTGGCCCATCATCATCTTCGCCTTGCCGGCTCAGGCATCGCCGGTCGGCACGCTGCCGGCCGTTTCGATCATCGAAGACCACGGTTACCGTGGCCCGGGTTCTATGGACGATGCCTTCATAACGCAACATAACCCTGGTGGGGGTGCAGTTCAATGGCGTTCGACCTTCGCTGTCGATGAGCGTTCCGGAAAGCGTGAATAAGAACTCGTCTTCTTTGGCGTGCCTGGGCCGGTTATATTCGCCCTGCAGGATGCCCGGCCGCACCGCCGGGTCGTTGAGCCGGCACAGGGTCCGGTTGTACCCGCGATCGTGAAGTGGTCGACCAGGGCGGCGGTATCGATGTGCTGCAGGCCTTCGAAGAGATGGTCATGTGATTGACGTACGGGGTGTCCGCAGGGGCCATGGGCGTCCTCCTTGCTGAATCGAATTTGATTCGAATGCTTCCCCTGCTGCCGCCTACTCCGCGCGCAGGGCCTCGATGGGATCGAGGCGCGCGGCGCGGCGGGCGGGCAGAACGCCGGCCAAAAGGCCGATGGCGGCGGCCAGCAGTTCGGCCATGATCACGTACTGCCAGGGCGTGTGCGTGGGCAGGGCGGGTACGAGCTGACCCAGCAGCCAGGCGCCGCCGGCGCCCAGCAGCAGGCCGGCCAGGCCGCCCAGGCTGGCCAGTACGACCGCTTCGCCCATGAACATGGAAAGGATCTGACCGCGGCCGGCGCCCAGGGCGCGCAGCAGGCCGATCTCGGAGGTGCGTTCGTGCACGGCGATGGTCATGATGGTCAGGATGCCGACGCCGCCCACGAGCAGTGAAATGCCGCCCAGCGCGCCCACGGCCATGGTGAGAATGCCGAGGATCGAGCCGAGTACTTCCAGCATCTGGTCCTGGGTGGTGATCGTGAAGTCTTCGGCGCCGTGGCGGGCGACGAGCAGGGTCTTGATGCGTGCGGCGACTTCTTCGGAACTGCTGCCGGGGGCGTAGAGCACGTCGATTTCCATCAGGCTTTCGCGGTTGAAGAGGGCCATGGCGCGACCGGCCGGGATGTAGACCGCATCGTCCAGATCGAAACCCAGCATCTGGCCCTTGGACTCCATCACCCCCACGATGCGATAAAGCTCGCTGCCGATGCGCAGGCGATGGCCCAGGGGGTTTTGCGTCCCGAACAGCTCCTGCCTGACCTTGCTGCCCAGGACCACGAAAGCACGTGCGGTGCGCGGGTCGTCCGGAGGCAGGAAACGCCCCTGGGCCACTTTGATCTGCCACACCTCGGGGGCGGCATGCCCGACACCGAACACGTAGGTCCGGCGGCTGCGCCGTTCGTACTCCACGGCCGCGTTGCCCTGGATGACCGGCACGGTGGCGATCACCCGCGGCAGCCGCTCCAGGGCCAGGGCATCGGCCAGGCTCAAGGGCCGCACGTTGCTGATGACCGCGCCCGAAAATCCGGTGGTACTGGTCTTGCCGGGGGTGATGCCGATCAGGTTGGTGCCGAACTGCGTAAATTCCGACAACACAAACCGGTGAACCCCCTCGCCGATCGATGTCAACAGCACGACCGAGGCGATTCCGACTGCGATCCCGAGGATCGTGAGAAAGCTTCGCATTGGCTGATCCGTCAGCGAATTCAAGGATATTTTGATGACATCTTGGATTTGCATGGGGAGTTATGGGTTTTTTGGGTTTATAGAGTTCATAGAGTTTATAGAGTTCATAGAGTTCATAGGGTTCTTTGAGTTCGTTGAGTTCGTTGAGTT
>DDYQ01000076.1 GCA_002348005.1 Desulfobacteraceae bacterium UBA2230
TCCTGTTTCTCTTTTTTCTGGTCGACAACTTTGTCACCGGCCACTTCAGCGGCAGGAATGTTTTGCGCGCACTGCCCGGAACGTCGCAACCCATCAGCGGAGAATTGACCCTCTCCGTCTCCGATGCCTCCGGGCTTGTCTATTCCGCAGAGAGCCGTTATCTCGCATTGGAAATCGAAGAGGCCCGGGGGCGGTTGTGGCGCGGCCGGCTCATGGCCGATCCCGCGATCCGTCCGGGCGAGTACTTCCTCAAGGTGTGGGTCTCGGGCCAAGAGGCGCCGGAAAAGATTCGTCCTTCACGCATTCTGATTTTTGCAGAACAAAAGCAGCTGCGCGCCAGCTATCCCTCGCTTACCCGGCGGTTGACCGGAATTGCGCCGATGTGGATGGCCCTCTTCAGCCTGCCCCTGGTGATCGCCGCCCTGGCGGGCTCTTTTTTTCTCTCCTCGCGGCAGGAAATCATCCTGGAACGCAACGGCATCGTGCCCATCTTGCGCATGATCAGCCGCAAGCAGGGCTGGGAAATCCATTTCCCCCTGGGCGCCCGCCACGGGGTGGCGCCGGCCGACGAACTGATCCTGATGAACGAACGCTTCGAAGCGTCCGGCACGATCAAGGTGGAGGACGTGGACGAAGACTTCGGCAAAGCGACGGTCCCCTTCAACGCCAAAATCGCCCCCTCCTGGTGGGTCGTGCGCAACGGCGCATCCATCACGCCAGAACAATAATATTCGGTGCCGAGACGGCAAACGGGCCGAAGTGAAAACTGCAAAATATCCTCGCTAAGAGGGCCAAGACCAAGGCGCGCGAGTTTGGCAACGCGAGGCGTACGCCGGTACGCCGCAGCGTTCGCGAAACGAAGCGCAACGCAGGTAAGGAGTGGATAGGCGAGCGAGCAGTTTATGTTGAGCCGGGAACGGAACGCTGCTGAATAAGAGGGTCAAGACCAAGGCGCGCGAGTTTGGCAACGCGAGGCGTACGCCGGTACGCCGCAGCGTTCGCGAAACGAAGCGCAACGCAGGAAAGGAGTGGATAGGCGAGCGAGCAATTTGAGTTGGGTCGGGAACGGAACGCTGCTGAATAAGAGGGCCAAGACCAAGGCGCGCGAGTTTGGCAACGCGAGGCGTACCCCCGGTACGCCGCAGCGTTCGCGAAACGAAGCGCAACGCAGGTATTGGCCCTCTTATTCAGCAGCGTCAGTGTTTGAAGCTGCGCTGACCCGTATAGACCATCGTCGCCCCCGCCGCGTTGCATGCTTCGATCGACTGGTAGTCATTGTTCGATCCGCCCGGTTGAATCACCGCACGGATACCCTCATTCAGGCCTACATCCACGCCGTCCCGGAAGGGAAAGAAAGCGTCGCTGACCATTGCCGCCCCGGGCAAGCCGCCGCGCTCCTGAGCCACACGGGCATCGATCTCAGCCTTTTTATCCGCATCCTGCAGGTCGTTGTAGGGAACATGGTGCGCTTCGAAGCAGTATCGGTCGGCCAGTTTGCGGTAGGCCTTGTCGCGGGCGATCTGGGCCACGCCGACGCGGTCCTGCTCGCCGGTGCCGATTCCCACGGTGACGAGGTCTTTGATGTAGAGTACCGAATTTGAGGTCACGCCCGCTTCCACCAGCCACCCGAAGAGCATGTCGCGGTATTCATTTTCGGTGGGCGGGCGGTCGATGCGGAAGGTACGGCCTTTGTACTGGCACTCGGCCAGGCGCAGATCTTCTTTGCGGCGGGTGACTGGAATGAAGCTGGTCTGAGCGATCACCCCGCCGTCGATCAGGCTTTTGAAGTCGACGCACGGCACGCCGACGAATTGCTGCAAGCGTTCGATGTTGTCGATCTGGATGACCCGCAGATCGGGCTTGCGGGAGAAGATCTCCATCGCGCCGTCTTCGAACCCCGGCGCCACCACCACCTCGGCATACTGCTGGGTGATGGCCTCGGCCGTGGCCCGGTCCACCGGCCGGTTCAGGGCGATGCAGCCGCCGAAAGCGGCCACGCGGTCGGCCAGGTTGGCTTTGAGGTAGGCGCTTTCCAGGGTGTCGCACTGGGCCACGCCGCAGGGATTGTTGTGCTTGACGATCACCACCGTAGGCCGATCGATGAAATAGCGCAGGATATTGAGGGCGTTGTCCGCGTCGGTGAGATTGGTTTTGCCAGGATGCTTGCCCGACTGGCGCAGGGCGATGTCGGAAACCAGGTACTGACCGGCTTGAATGCTGCGGACCTCTCCCAGCACCAGATTGCCGTTGACCAGTTTGTAAAGGGCCGCCTGCTGCCCCGGGTTTTCGCCGTAGCGCAGACCTTTCAACTCGCCGCCGATGGTCCACAGCACTTTTTCATATACCAGCGTCTGGCGGCGGTCGTCGTCGATGAAGCTGATCTCCATGCGCGCCGGAAAGTGTTCGTCCACGATCGTGCGATACATTTTTTTCAGGTCTTCGGCCATGTCGTGCTCCTTTTCGGGCAATTTTCCGCGCGAGCCTGTCACTCGCGGACGAAATGGGGCATCGTCACCGGCAGGGGCAGCGCCAGTTCGACAAGCCCTTTATATTCCCCATTTTCATACCAGGGCGCCTGGTAGATCAGTTTCTTGATGCCGTTCTTCTCTATCGTATAGCAGTTGGTCGCATGCTGCCGCATGATGTTCTGGATTTTTTCACTGGCCCCTGCAGGATGGCAGTCGAAAAGATTGCGGCCGATCAGCTCCCTGCCGCCCTGTTCGGCAAAGGCTTCCGCCGCCCTGGCGTTCATCGCCCGGATTGTGCCGTCCTGCCCGCAGACTGTAACGGCGCCGCCGAATTCTTCAATCCACTGCGGATTGTTGTCCATTGTATCCATCCCCGATCGTGATGAGATTTGAAATCCAATCGGTCCTGGCCCCGAGCGGTATCATTCAGTGGTCCGATAACAGCCCTTCATGGCATCGACCGATTGACCCGCCAGGTAATCGGCGATGGCGCGGTCATACCGGGCGGTGTGGTCGAATGCCTTGCAGGCCAGCATATAGCGCAGCGTCAGGGAGGTGTGGCCGTTGCGGGCCGCCGCCTCGTTGAGAATCTGTTCATAATCCTGCGGATCGACCACGCTGGCCACGCGGATGAAATTTTTGGCCGCCGCACGGATCATGCAAGGGCCGCCGATATCGATGTTGCCGCGGGCCTGCTCGACGGTCACCCCCGCCTGGGCGATGGTGGCGCGGAATGGATAGAGGTTGACCACCACCATGTCGATGGGCTGGATGCCGTGCTCCTGCATCTTCGCCACGTGGGCGGGATTGTCACGCATGCCCAGCAAGCCGCCGTGCACCTTGGGATGCAGGGTCTTGACCCGGCCGTCGAGCAT